>JAXDQG010000654.1:0-15592 GCA_034667945.1 Acidimicrobiia bacterium
CGTGTCGAGGCCCGGGCCCACGAGCTTGGCGCCCTGGGAAACGAACCGGATCAGGCGATCCTTCTCGCCGGCCCGCACCGACTGCAGCTCCTCCCGATACTCGCCCGCCTGCACCATCACGGTGTCGCCGGGCTGGGCAGCTGAGACGGCGTCCTTGATGGCGCCGAAGGGTCGATCCTGTGAACCGTCACCGCCCGCTGCGCCGGCCTTGACCCACAGCGTGGGCTTCGGGTCGGGCAGCGGCGAGAACGTCGCCGCCGGGTCGAACGGAAGGTGGACCGCGCCCGACAGGACTGCACCGGCACTGGCTGTGATCCGTGGAATCGACGACGCCGTCGTGGCAGCCGTGGTCGTGGTCGTGAGCGCCGTCGTTGCCGGAGCCACGCTGGCCGTGGGGTCAGCTGCGCTGTCGGAACCCCACTGGTAGCCGCCGAACACGGCGCCCGCCGTGACCAGCGCAACCGCCGAAGCGGCCATCAGTCGCCGCTTTGTGGCGCTCATGACGACGCTCCAGCAGGAGGCGTTGCCACGGCCGCTGCAACGGCTGAAGGCGTTGTCGTCGAGGGCGACGTGGCCTGCGCCTTGGCAGTGGCGTCGGTGCCTCCGCCCGAGGCCTTCTGGACCTGCTGCGCTGCCTTGGCCAGCTCATCCGGCGTCAGGTTGTTCGGCGTGGTGAGCGGGTTGGGCAGCTCACCCCGACCGTTCGCACCGGTGCGTGACTTGGGAATGGGCGAGTAGTAGTCGAGCGGCTGGGGCACCGGGTACTGCGGCGTCTCCGGCGGCTGGGAGGTCAGGATGCGGGCCTCGAAGTCCTGCAGCACCCGCTCCCAGCCGGAGCGGCGCCCGGGACCGATGTCGTTGTTCTGACGGAACGGCGCCGAAAGCCCGCTCTCCAGCACCCCGAAGGCCGCGAACTCGTTGTCGTGCACGTGGTTGTCGTCCATCTTCACCCCGGCGGTGCTGACCATGAACACGCCATCGCCGAAGTTGTGGGCTATGTCGTTGCGCAGCACGCTCAGCCCGGGGTTCGAGTCGAGCAGGTTGATACCGACGTTGTTCTGCACGATCTCGTTCTTCGGACCGACCACCGCGTTGCCGTCGGTGACCAGCACGCCGCTGCCGTTGTGATCGAGAATGCTGCGCTCGACCCGTCCGACGGAGCCAGCCGACAGGAAGTGGACACCGGCCGTCCGGTTCGCCGAAACCCGACTGGACCGGATGGCGACGTCATTGCTGCTGGCAGCCACGGCGATACCCGTCTCGTTGCGGGTGACACCCGCGCCGTCCACCTTGATCTTGTAGGCGTTGGTGACCATGATCCCGGATTGGTCATTCAAGCTGTAATCGCCGCCATTGACCGTGACTCCGGAGCTGGCCCCGGTGATCAGAAGGCCGTTCTGGGCGTTGGCACTCGTGTGCAGATCGTCGATCACGACCCCCACGGACTTCTCGTCCACGGCAGCACCATCAGCTCCGTTGTTCGAGCTCCGGCTGTCCCGGATCGAGATGATGCGCGAGCCGTGAAGGCTGACCCCGTTGTGGAGCGAGTGCTCGATCGTGCTCGCCACCACGCCAACCTCGCTGGCATTGGTGATGCGAACGCCGTCGAAGTTGCCGCTGACCGTCGTGGTCCGCATCGAGCCGCTGGCAGCCAGCCACTCGAGCCCATGACGTCCTTCTTCGTCGTAACCGAGATCGGTCACCGTTGACGAGTCGACCATGAGCGTTCCGGCGTCGCGGGCCATGATCCAGGCCCGTCCGTCGTTGGCGTTGGTGTCGGGCCCGTCAGCCGATGGATCCCAGGAGTTGATGGTGGCCTGCCGAAGGTCCAAGCGCCCGCCTCGGGCCTCGATACCGACGTAGCGGTCCGCGGTCGACAACAGCATGACCGTCGTGTCGTGCAGGTCGAGTCGCCCGTCGGCGCCCACGATGACGGGTACGCCGAGCCGGAGTGTGGTGTCGTCCCCAGACGGGGCTGTTGGGTCGAAGCCCGCCTCCGCCGGAACATCGTCGCTGGACAAGCCGGCAAGCGCCTGGCGCAAGGCGGCCACATCCGCTCGGCCGTGTGTCACCAACAGCGCCTTGCCGCCAGCCATCTCGGCCGCATCGGTGAGCTCGATGGTTGCCGGTCCCATCGCTGCGGGGGTGCGGCTCGGCAGGAGCGGCATCTCGACGCCGGTGGCGTAGAGCGCTCCGACCGTGCCGGCTCCCACAATGGCGAGGGCTCCGGTGGACAGGGCGACTACCCGGCGGCGGCGTCCGGCCCGGGCCGGGGGAGTTGGGTTCTCCCCCCCGCCGGTGTCGCCCGACTCGGCAAGCGACGAAAGCTCGCCAAGGATGCTCGTACCAGCAGTGCTCTCTGCGGTCTTGGAATCTTGATTGTGTCGCCGGCGAAGTCTCATGCCACGTTCCAGACGGTTGCGGGCGCCACGGTGGTGCGCTCGTGCTTGAGGATTCGGGACAACAAGAAGCGGATCACCTCGAGGAGAACCGCCAGCAAGATGCAGGCGACGCCGATGTAGGGCAGCAGTCGGTGCCAGGTCTCCTTCGGCCCGGTGACGGCCGAGGGGACCGGTGCATTCAGCGAAACCGAGCCCGACTCGACCTGGGCACTCGGATCCCGTCGCAGACCGACCTCGGTTGCGTCGACCTTGATGTTCTCGAGCTCGGCAACGGCCAGGTCTCGAATCTCGATGCCGACGGCCACGCCGCTCACCTCGATGTTCGACAGGCGGGCCTGCGACCTGACCGTGATGCCGCTGTAGCCACCGACCACCGTGAGCTGGTCGATGACCGTGCCGGCCGCGTCGATGGACACGGAAGACTTGCCACTCCCGGACACGGTGTTGTCGGTGAGGGAGACGTTCCGTGCACCGCCGTACACCCGCACGCCCGACACGTTGCCGGTGAAGGTGTTGTCGCGGACCTCGATGTCCCGGCTCTGGTTCAGGTTGGCACGAAGGCCGACACGGTTACCCATCACGGTGTTGCCCACCACCGTGGAGGCACCCGAATCCAGCAACACAATGCCATCTTTGTGGTTGTTCTCGACGGTGTTGTTCTCGATCCGGTTGCGGTCCGAGAGCTTGTCGAGGACGATGCCGTTGCCGGCGTTGTTGAACACCTTGTTGTTCCGGATCACCGACTCGGTGACGTAGTTCGAGAAGATGATCCCGTGCTTGCCGTTGTTGTAGACCTGGTTGCCCTCGATGATCAGACCCTTCGAGAAGTCGTGGGGATCCAGGCCGTAATCGTGGTTGTCACGGAAGACGTTGTTCCGGAAGAGCACGTCCTTCGCGCCGGAGGTGTAACCGCCGAAGAAGTTGTGATCGAAGGTCGAATTGATGGCGCTACCTGTGGTGTTCCCGTTCTGCCAGGAGATGCCGTAGCCGCCGCCGGAACGGTCGGAACCGAGGTAGGACATCTGCGAATTGAGGATGTCCATCCGTGAACCCCGGCCGTACAGCACGAACGGCCGACCATCGTCGGGCTCGATGTCCGGGCCGTCCCGGGTGGGGTCCCACGAGGTGACCTTCACGCTCTCGAACAGCACGGTGGCGTTCATACCGCCGAAGAAGACGTGCGGACGGGTGGTCATCCGGATCTCTTGGATCTTCGGACCGCCGACCCGCAGGCTCGTGCCCGCCATCTGGATGAACGCGGTGTCCATCGTGACGATGCCCTTGCCGGCGTTCTCGTTCATCCAGGTCGGATCACCGATTGCCTTGACGACGTCTTCGAACTGAACGGTCCGGCTGCTGTCGAGGCGAACGGTGCGAGATACCTTGCCGCCCTCGAGCAGGACCAAGGCATCCGGGTACATCAGTACCGTACGGAACTCCTTGGGATAGTCGCAGGGGAAGCGTGCCATCCGGAAGGCGTTGTAGTACAGCAGCTTCCGGCTGGAGTCGCTGCCGTTGTAAGGGTTGTCGGAGGGATTCAGCTGCTCATCCGGGAGCGGGCAATGGGTGCCCTTCGCCGAGGCGCTGGGTGCGGCAGCCGCGCTGGCAGGAGCCAGCCCGGTGAGGGACGTGAGCACCATTGTGGCCACCGCGGCCAGGACCAACAGCAGCCGGTTGACACGCCGCGGTCTCCGACGCGGGTCGTGGGGTGAGATGGGCCTCACGAGCAATGCTCCTGACTCGATCTTCGGTCTGCTTCTACGTGAATCTCCCGGGCGGGAGGACGGCTTAGACACCGGGATGCCCTCCGTCATCGGCGCCCGTTCGGACGAGTTGCCCGTCGATGACGGCGACGTCGCGGGTGAGCCAGAGCTGCTTCCGCATTGTGAGAAGAGCGAAGATCTTCACTAGTGCCATGGCGAACGAGAGACCGATCACCGCTGGCATGAGGAAGAAATCGGCCGGCTTGCGTTCGAGATGCGGGAGGTTCTTCGCCGCCCGGCTCACGATCCACCAACCGACCAGGATGCCGGCGCCGAACCAGTGCTGATGCCATAGTGCGAAGAACAGATAGAGCGGCGAGACAAGCAGTGTGAAGCTGCTGACGGCCTTGTCGAGCATCGTGAACGCCAGGAACGGCCGCAGCCACACCCAGCCCCGGAACATGGCACGGAGGTCACTGCGCCAGGTGTTGCGAGCCCATCGAATCCGCTGGCGGAAGAAGATCTTTCCCCGCTTGGGGAACGTCGACCAGACCCGGGCGGTCCGCTGAAGGTACGTGTCGTAACCGTCCTCGAGGATGAGGCTGGTGAGGCGCTTGTCCTCACCGGAGTTGCACTGCACACCCATCCACTGCTCGTGCATGAAGCGTTCGCTCACCTTGAGCAGGATTTCACGGCGATATACCGCAGTGCGTCCGGAGAGGCACGAGACGGCCCGTCCCATCCTGGTCTGTGCGGCGACCTCGTCGAAGTATCGATAGTCCAAGTAGAAGTCGTTGACGCGCTCCCAGACGGTCGTCGGGTTCAGAACGTTCTGTCGGGTCCCGACACCGCCGATCCGCGGATCTGCGAATGGAGCCGCCGCCTGCCGGGCTACGTCATTGGCCCAAATGGTGTCGGAGTCGACCAGGGCCACCAGGTCGGTGGTGGCGAGCTCCCAGCCCACTCGAAGTGCGTCTCGCTTTCCGGGAACATCGGTGATCACGAGCCTGACCGGGCGGCCAGTGGCCGCATATTCGCTCGTTATCTCCTGGCAAACCGTGTCTGTCACGTCGACGACACAGATGATTTCGCTGACCCCGTCGTTGTCGAGCCACGAATCTATGGCGGCACGATAAATGTCAGGATCCTCCTGATATACAGGAGATACCACGGTTATGGGCGCAGAGTAGCCGGACTTATACGGCTGATAGAAAGCCGCAGGAATTCGGCGAATGGCCCACGTGATCCATCGGATGAGTCCGAGGATGCCAAGCGGGATGTAAACGGCTAGATCCACCGCTGTCCTTTTCCGTCGAGTCGGATCGGTCGCACCGGATCAGGCCGGGGTGGGCGAGGAGCCGTTGGAGGTCTCCGGCGCTCGGCCGTCTTCGAGGGCGGGATGGGTATCGAGCATGTCGCTGAGCTCCTCGAGGGTGGCCTCCTCGGCCGCCTCGTTCACTCGGACGACGCCCTCCAGCAGCGGCATGTGGACGCCGAGCTCTCGCGCAAAGCCGAGGAAGCCACGGGTGTCCTTCGGGAGGCAGACGCCTCCGAACGGCATGCCGGCCTTGATGCCGTATTCAATGTTGATGGAACCCTCGGCCGAGCGGGCGACGGTTGCCGCGATCTGATCCATGTTCGTGACCTTGAGCTCGCGAGCGACCAGCCAGATCTCGTTCCAGAAGCTGATCTTGGCGGCGTTGAAGAGGTTGTGCGCGCACTTCACCAACTCGGCCTCGACCGGCGTGCCGAAGGTGCGGAACTCACCGCCATACGGCTTCAGCAGTTCCGTCAGGCGCTCGATCGTCCGCTTGCTGCGGCTGCCGATGACCGTCATCCAGGGATTGAGCACGTCCTCGAGTGCGCAGGCGGCCCGGAGGAACTCGGGGTTCGAAGCGACTGCGAAGTGCTCGCCGGCCACCTTGCCGGACTGCGACTGCAGCACCGGGGTCACCAGCTGGTCGCAGGTGCCCGGGGGCACCGTCGAACGAACAACGATGGTGTGGAACGCGGAGGAATCACGCAAGGCCCGACCAACCGTCTCGACGCCTACGGTGAACGCCTTCAGGTCGTAAGCGTCGCCCACGTTCGGCGTCGGCAAGCAGAGGAACACGTATGCGGGAGGGCCCGCGAGATTGACGACGTTGGTCGCCGCCAGCCCTTCTCCGCGCAGGGCACGAAGGCGTGAGGGCGAGAGGTCCACGAATGTGACCGCATGGCCCATCCGCAGCAGTCCCTTGCCGGTGGCCGTTCCCACCACGCCTGATCCGACAACTATGGCGCGCGCCATTTTCTGACTCCTTGTCCGTACTGCGGGCAGTCAGCCGGCCTGGCAACGCGTCCACCGCAAGTGCCACCGCTTGCCGGATAACTCCCACCGTCCACTTCCGAGATTCGGACAGTACGGACGCTCTGCGTGGCCGTCATCCGTGCGCGGACGGTAAGTCGCTCTCTTTCAGTGGTATCGGGCGTGTTTCGGGCGTCGGGATTGCGGTGTTCAGCGTCGGAAAATGGGTCGTAGAGACTACTTAATCGGACGAGCAAGGACACGCTCGGTCGATCGGCTCATGTCGAGTCTCCGTGCGCGCACGTACGACTACGTGCAACTCACCGGCCGGGGTCGCCAGTGAGGGAGCGGTCGGAGGGGCAAGACAATGGAGACCAGGAGCAACAGACGCGCTGAGCTGGCGCCTTCGAGACGTCAGCTTCCCGAGGCTCGCATGGCGACGAAAGATCACGGGCCCGAGCCACTCGAGTCGACGGAGGGTTATCCGGATCGGCGGCGACAGCCGCGCCGGACGATGCACGGCCGGAACTCGGAGGTCGGAGAGCTTCGCACGCTTCTGACACCGAGCCGCAATGGCACCGGAGCCGTCATCATCGTCGAGGGTGGACCGGGGATGGGCAAGAGCAGGTTGATCGGAGCTGCGGCCGAGATCGCCAGGAGCCGACGGATGCAGGTCCGGGTGGCCGAGCTCGGCACCATGACTTCGACGCCGGCAGGCGACCCCTCTCTTGCGCTGGTCGGCCAGGGTGCCCGTGACGGCTTCTGGACGGAGCCCACGCTGGTGGCGGTTGACGACCTGCACGAGGCAGATGCCCGCATGCGGTTGGAGATCGCGGCACTGGCGCGACGCACGGCGACACAGCCGATCTTTCTGCTCATCACGAGCGCTCCGATCGTCACCGGATCGGCCCAATGGCGCTTCACGCGGTCGTTGCCGAATCACCGGCGGCTGCCCTTGGGACCGCTTTTCGACGAGGCGGTAGCCGCCTTTGTCGGCGAGCTGCTCGACGCCCGTCCCGCGGCCTGCATCCGCCACCTGACCCAGCTGGCCGATGGAAACCCGGCGCTGGTGGAGGCGCTGCTCGAGGCGGCGGTCGAGACGGGCTCGATTCAACGGGAGGGGGGCTTGGCCGCATTGACCGAGCCGCTGCCCGCTGACGTTCGGGTCGCGATCGTTCTCGACAGCCTGCTCGGCGCGGTTGCGGCCGAAGGGGATCCCCGCTCTCCCCGCGAGCTCGACAGCATGTTGCGGGTAGCCGCCATGCTGGGCGAATCGTTCCTTCCCGGCGACCTCGCAAAGATCCTCGGTCAGGCGACGCTGGGGTTGCTGCCGGCGCTGGACTGCGCCCTCAACGCCGGCATCCTCGTGGCCCGGGACGACCGTTTCGCCTTCCGCAACCATGCCCTGCTGGCCGCTCTTCGAGATACCGTTCCCGCCCCTCTGCGGGCGGCGATGGCGTCGATCGGCGGTCCCGAGGAGCCCGCCGCGACTGCGGATGGGGCTCAACACTCGAACGCCTCCGAGCTCCGGGGCGTGGTCGGCCAACGTGCTCGCCGGCCGACAACCGATCGCGACGACGGGCGCCTCGGCGTCGAGGTCGGCGAGGCCACAGCCGGCCGGCCGCCGAGCTACGACGTGCTGGAAGGGCTGACCGCGGCCGAGCGGGGAGTGGCCCGGCTGGTGGCCGCAGGGCTCACCAACGGGGGCATTGCGCAACAGCTCATCATCAGCAAGCGCACGGTCGAGTCCCACATGTCGAGCCTCTACCGGAAGCTCGGTGTCGAGAACCGGGTTGCCCTGGCCCGAGCGGTACTGAGCGAAGGGGCATCGCAATCGAGCACATGCGTCTAGCGGGCGCCTGAGCGCCACTCCTCTCTCCAGCAGTTGCGAGAAGGCGGCGCCGCAACCTCGGCCCCTCGTGTCCGCAAGCCGCCACGGCGCCGGCGAATGCGTCGCGCCCGCTGGAGGGCGAGCCGCCAGGAGACCGCGTAGTTGCGCAGCCCGAGCACATGGAGGGCTTTGGTCGACAAGACGAGATAGCCCACCTCACCGACGAGCCAACCGACCACCTGGCCGGGCGTGCGAGCGTGCTTCCAGACGTTGATGCGGTAGTTGGCCATCAGGCTCGTCTGGATGTCGGGCGGACGCTCGCCGAATTGATGCTTGCCGTCGTAGGAGCCGGCCCGGTAGTGGATGACGCGCAGATCCGGATCGAACATGACCGAGTCACCATTGGCCGCGGCCCACCAGAACAGGTCGAGATCCTCGTAGTACGAGTGGTACTCGGCGTCGAACACACCACCGACGGCCGCCACGCGTCGCTCGTACGTCGGCCGGGGCATGATGATGCAGCATCCATTTCCGGCTGGCACCCGTGCAGGTCGGTCAGGCGCCTTCACGCCTCGCAACCGGTGCGCGGCGCTTCGGTGCAGCGCACCGATCTCCTCCATCTCGACTTGGCCGTTCGAGCCGGCTCTCGGTGTCGTGACGGACGGGGCAAGGAAGTCGCCAACCGCGCGTGTGGCCAAGAGCTGCGCCAGTCTCTTCACGAAGCCCTCGTCGAACTCGAGGTCGAAGTTCGCGAGCACGATCACGTCGCCGGAAGTCCGTTCCGAACCGAGGTTCATGCCTCCCGCAAAGCCGGTGTTGTGCGCGGTGCGCAGAAGCTGAAGGCACAGATTGTCCGACTTGGCGACCAGTCGAGTCAGCTCTGCGGCAGCGTCGGCTCCGTCTGGGCCGTTCTGCAAGGCGATCAGTTCGAGCGTTGTGCGGGCTGCGGCGGCTGATGCCTGCAGCGTTTGAACGAAGGGTGCAGCGTACTCCTGGTTGCGCCACAACAGGGTCACAACGCTGATGCGAGGCTGCGCAATTGACCCATCGCGACCTGCGAATCGGGTCATGGTTATGCCTGACCGGTGCGGCCACAGGCAAACCGCTGTGGCGAGGTTCGGGCGCGGATATTTCGGCTATGGGGGACGGGCCGCCTGGCGAGATGTATGCGCGGCACAAGCGCGATCTGCATCTTGGTCGTCCGCTCCACGACTGGTCGTACTGAACCCGAGGGTACCTTTGGACCCCGTGTGTTCCACCCGGGCTATAGGTCACGCTCTCAGGCCAAGACGCTGCTGACAGGGGAGCGGATACGGAGTGTTCGAGACGCGCCAGCGAGGCGGGTCACGCGCTCGACCATGTCATGGGTCGACATTCGCGGGTAGGTTCCGCTCGCGGACTCTGCCACTCGGCCTATACCGGCACCATGACCCGAGGGTTGTCCGCCACGCGGATCCGAACGATCTTGACGAAGATGTACCACGCCACGAGCGCGGTCAGAATGTCGCCAGCGAAGATGGCAAACGCAACTCCCGGCGCGCCGAAATTGTGTGCAAATGCCAAACCGAGACCGAGGGTGGCAGGGCTGATCGCCAGACGGATCCAGACCAACTGGCGCGGCGACTCGAGCGCTCGAAGTCCGATGACCGGCCCGACCCCGATGGCATAAGCAACCAGCGCACCGGCGAAGAAAAGGCGCACAGACCCAGTTTGGTGCCAGGTATCGCCCATGATCAGTTCGCCGACGCGGGCAGGAATGGCGAGGACCAAGAGACTCCAGACCAGCGCCAACGCGCCCAGGCCGCCGGACCACAGCTGGGCGAGGCGCAGCAGAACCTTCGGCGTCGACGCCCGAGCGGCCGCGGGCAGAAGCAGCAGCCAGGCACTCTGGAGGATGATGCCAAACGCGCTGAAGGGCAGATAGGCCGCTCTCACGATGCCGAGCTCGCGGAGGCTCGAGACCAGCGGCATAAGCGCGAACAAGATGTAGGAGGGAGCCGTCGTGAGGACGTAGTTCGCGACCAGCGGCAGACCCAGATCTCCGTGCTTTCTCAACCAACGCACCCAGTCCGACAGGTCGGGAAGTAGCCGTAGCTGGACCAAGACCACCAGTCCGGAAATGGCTCCGGCGAAGGCCCACGTCGCCACAAAGAACGGCGTGGTCAGGTGGTCTGTCACGACCGCCACACCGACGCCGATCATCTGCAGCACGGCCCAGAGCGCGTCGTTCGCCGCAGCCCGCCGAGGCTCGGATCGAGCGAAGAAAACCACTCGGCCGCCGTCTTGCATCAGCAGCCAGGGCATGGCCACGCCGAGCATCAACAGCGACGAACGAAGAGGCTCACTGACGGCGATTGCGGCCAGGCAACAGCCGCTACCGACTGCGATACCGACGGCTGTGAGGAGTCCCATCGAGGCGGCCGACGCGGAACGCAGTTCGTTCGGCCGAGAGGCATACCGGATGACCAGAGGCTCGCCTGCCAGCGCACGGGAGCTGCCGATCGTGACGGTGTACAAGATCACCACCAACGAAAAGACGCCGAAATCGGTTGGGCCGACAAGGGTCGCGACCAAGAACACCATCAAGAAATTCGTGCCACTCGATAACGCTTGGTCGATCACCCCCCATTGCGCCGTTCGCAGCCGGTCACCTTTGGCCTCTGAGGTTGAGCTTGCCGAGGTCGTTGGCTCGTCCGCGGCGAGGCCATCGGAGAGCAGCCGATCTGACAGATCGAGCATGTTCCTTCGCCATCCGCGAGGCGCCGATCTGGAATGGTCGGCGACCTGAGTAGCGGAGCCCGATTCGGCGCGACGACCGGACGAAGGCTCGCGGGCACCGTCGCCAGGCACCGGTGAAGCGTACCGGCTACCGGGCTGGCCCCGTCCAAGGCGATGCCGACCCCTCCGACGGCCACCCGGAGAGCTCGGAAGGTCGGCGTGCCGGTCGTCGAACGGCATGTGGCGTCAGGCCCCGAGCCAGACGCGCCCGATCACCCGGCGCTCGTCAACCGAGCCGAACTCACGGGAATCGTCCGATTCGGCGCGGTTGTCGCCGAGGACGAAGAGATGTTCCGCGGGCACGTCGAGCGGCCCGAAGAACTCGGCGACCTCGGCATCCGGTTGAGCGCCGCGATCGGGCACGACCCGGTCGTTGACCAGCAGAACGCCGCTGTTCAGCTCGACGCGGTCACCGCCAACCGCCACGACCCGCTTCACCAGCGGCGTGCCGCCGTGGGGATCCGTGATGACGACCACCTCGCCGCGGTGTGGCGCTCGGAACCGGTACGTCACCTTCTCCACGAGAACGCGGTCGCCGGCAGCCAAGGTCGGGCGCATGCTGCTCGAGGTCACGAGGATTGGTTCGACGGTGAAGCGTGCCGCGAGCGCGGCAAGGAGCGCGAAGCAGGCAAGGCCGGTCGTGAGGCCGCGGGCGAGTCGCCGCCCCGATGGCACCTTGCGAAAGCCGCCGACCTGCCTGACGCAGGTTGGTGGTCTCCACTTGGCGCCACGCCGGTGAGGCCGATGCGCGCGGAGCGCGTCAGGCAGGCGCTCGATTTGGTCTGGCGCAGCCAAATCGTCCCGGCTCGGACCTATCCGGCTCAAAGCGCTGCTATCCACGAACTGCAGAGCAGGCCCAGGCCGAGCACCCACAGCCCGTTGATCGTCCATCGGCGCGCCCGCCCACTCTGCATGCCAGCGCACAGCACGACGATCAAGACCTCGGCCAGCAAAAGGACATACTCCGTGGGTCGTACGGGCTCGATACCGCCGGGAAGGAGCGGCACTCCCGGGCGCAACTTCGCCCCGTGCAGCGGGATCCCCGGGGCGCCGGGAATGCCGTTCGTGCGGCTCACCACATAGACGGCCACCCCGATCGCATTTGCCCACACCATGGAGTGCAGCAGCCAGGCGCGCCGCCTCCACACGACGGCCACCGCCGAGACCACCTGCACCAGGCCGATGGCGACGAAGAAGACTCCGGCCGCCCACCACCAGGCCGCGTGCGATCTGGCTTCCAACAGATGGACGCCGCCCGCCTCCCAGGAGCAGATCGCCGCGCCCACGGCCGCGACGCGCCGGGAACGCTGGCGGGTCGGAATGCCCGGCGCGACGGCGCCGGTGGAGAGCACCGACCTGGGTCGGGACACGATGGCGCTCAGCTGCGATTTCACAGGGCCGTCGACTCCGGCAGCGAAAGTGCGCTGGCGCTGAAGGGATCCGGGCCAACGCTCACGCCGTTCTGCACGACTTCGAACTGCGTCATCATGTCGTGGTCCTCGTGCATGAGGTTGTGGCAGTGCACCATGTACTTGCCCGTCGAGTTGAATCGCATGAGCAATCGCACGGTCTCGTTCTCGCCGATGTAGGCCACATCCTTCGGCCCGAGCTCGTACGGCTGGGGCGGCTTTCCGTTCCGGGAGAGGATCCGGAAGTCGACGAGATGCACGTGGAAGGGGTGGAACCATCCTCCACTCTTGTTGGTGACTTCCCAGACCTCTGACGTCCCGACTTCGGGTCGGGCCACGGCGAGTCGGTAATTGCTGGCGACGATTTGGGCCCAGGTCATCCCGTTGATGGTCCACTGGCCCTTGGTCCGATTCAGCAGCATCGAACGGGTGGCGACTGCATCGGACTCCTTCAGGAGCATTGTCTCGTGGTCCGGGTTGAGCACCGACGGGACCGTGTTGTCCGACCCGTCGAAGTCGCCCGCGACCACGTCGAATGCCATGATCTTGTCGATGTTGGCGAACTTCTCATTGTTTTTGGGATTGCTGTTCTTGAGCACGATCCGCGTGTTGGGCGGGTACTTCGCGAAGTCGATCACGATCTCGTAGCGCTCGGCCATCCCTTGCCTGAAGCTCCGTACGGTCTGCGGCTTGGGCATCAGACCGCCGTCAGTAGCAATGATCTGGAAGGGGTCGCCGTTGCTGAGCGAGAGATTGTATGAACGTGACATCGATCCGTTCAGGATGCGAAAGCGGTACTTGCGGCGCTTCACCTTGAGGACCGGCCAGGGCTGACCATTGACGCAGATGATGTCACCATACATGCCGTTGTCCTCGGTGAGAGAGAACAGCACCTTGCCATCGGACTGCAGCATGATGTCCGAGATGATGATCGGCAGGTCGTACTCGCCGGTCGGTAGACCGAGCCCGAGCTCTGCCGCGTCGGTCAGCTTGTACATTGCGAACAGGCCTTGATAGACGTTCTGCGCCGTGTGGTGCATGCCATGGTCGTGGTACCAGAGCGAGCGCGCGGTGGGCGTGTTCGGGTAGTAGTAGTCCTTGTACTGATTGGTCAGCGAGGTGTCCGAGGCATAGCCGTCGTACTGGGGCAGCGAGGGCGAGCCGTGCAAATGGACCGAAGTCCACTGGTCGTAGCCGAGCGCCTCGTCCCGGGCAGGCAACTTGTTCACGAAGCGGACGACATTGGGCCTCCCGCGGGTTGCCATGATCGTGGGCCCGGGCACCGACCCGTTGTACGCATAGAGGGGCGTCTGAACCCCGGGCACGATCTCGACCATCGAGCGGGTCATCTCGATGCGGTAGTAGTCCGCGGCGGACGTCGAGCGCGCCGGCATGGCGATGGGGGGTTGCTTGTACGCCAGCGAGAACGGCGCCGGCAAACGAGACGGCGGCAACCGGTTGGCGAATGCGTTCGCCGCCCGAACCAGCCGTTGCGTGGGCAGCATCATGGCCGCGCCGCCGAAAGCTGCAAGTTTCAGCACGTCTCGTCGTGAGAGGTTCATCCGTTGGCTCCTATCCGCCATTTTCAGAATTGTGTAAGACTCAATCGCGAGTCCGGATGGCACGTGCGCGGCGGGATTTGTTGTCGACGGGCGGGCGTTGACTGGTAAAAAGCGAAAGGCGGGGGGTGGGATCCAGATTGGACCCACCCTCCGCCTTTCGGTACAGGGGATTTGACCTATTTACGGGGCCAGAATGAAATCACTCATCGTGACGGTTCCAAGCGGAACTGCCGGAAGGAGCATGGTGACGGTACCAATGGTGACGCGGGTTGCTCCGCCACCACCATTCGTGATTGCCACCACTGCGCTGAAGTTGGCTGCAGTGACGCCGAGTGCCGTGAGGTCGATCTTGTCTTGACCCACGGTGAATCCGTTGATGCGGTCGGAGCCGGCGCCGGCGGCATAGCGGAAGACGTCATTACCGCTTCCACCGGTAAGGGTGTCATTGCCGACGCCGCCGATGAACACATCGTCGCCGGAGGAGCCGACGATGGTGTCATTACCGTCGCCGCCGTCGATGGCCGTGATACCGGTCAGCGTCACGGCGGCGAAGTTGAAGTTGTTGGCGGCCGCAGTGCCTTTGATGGTCACGCCGGTGAAGCCGTTGGCTGTAATGGTCTCGACCGCGGTCACCGTGCTGAGCCCGATCACCGTGCCATTGGCCATGGCCATGATCGTGTCCGCATTGGCGCCGGCATTCACCGTGTCGAACCCGGTGTTGGCACCGCTGTAGCGGATGATGTCGTCGCCACCGCCGGTGTTGATGGCGTCGTCGCCCTCGTCGCCGGACACGATGTCGTTGCCGTTCCCGGTGGTCAGGCTGTCATTGCTCAGACCGCCCGAGTACACGTCGTCGCCAGTCGTTCCCGCGAGGGTGTCGATGCCGCTGCTGTCGTCACCCACGCCGGGGAAGAGGTCTCCC
Source organism: Acidimicrobiia bacterium (assembly GCA_034667945.1). GTDB lineage: Bacteria > Actinomycetota > Acidimicrobiia > Acidimicrobiales > CAIXPF01 > JAXDQG01. The sequence continues at coordinate 14,895 of JAXDQG010000654.1, forward strand.
ACGACACTGGTCGTCTGAGCCGAGTTGATGGTCTGCGTCGTGCCGTGGAGGTCGACGAAGCTGACGACCACCCGGAGGCGACGATTGACCTGGGCCTGCAGCGGCGTGAACGACGCCGAGGTGGCACCGGGGACGTTGACGAACGCCCCGCCCCCACCGACGTTGTTCTGCTGCCATTGGAAGTTGAAGACGCCGGAGAGGCCATCAGGATCAGCGATGGCACTCGGGTCGGCGCTCAGCGCCGAGCCCTCGGTCGGAGTGTTGTCGCTCACCGTCGGCGTTCCGGTCGGGGCGCTGTTGATGACAACGGTCCCGTTCAGAGGTACCGCAGTCGGCGAACCGCCCGCGTTGTGCGTGATGGTGAGGGTCGCCGTACGGGATCCCGCAGCACCGGCTGCGGTGAACGCCACGCCGATGGTGCACGACCCGCCGGCCAGCACCGTGGTGCAGCCGTTGGTCAGCGTGAACGCTGCTGCGTTCGGACCCGAGAGTGTGGCCCCAGAGACCACGAGAGGCTCGCCACCCGTGTTGGCCACGATGATGTTCTGGGGAGCCGACACCGTCCCGGCAGCCCGAACCAGCGAACCCGGTGTCGACAGCGTGGTCGGCACGGTCAGGCCCAGGACCGGGGGCTGCAGAAGGCTCACGACTCCGTCGGTGAACTGCAGTCGCTCGACGTTCCACACCGTGTCGATGCC
>JAXDQG010000655.1:0-8053 GCA_034667945.1 Acidimicrobiia bacterium
CTCCATGAGCCGCAGCTCGTCGACCGAGCCCATCACCTCGGCGGTGGCCAACGGCATCTCGCCCTTGGCCACCGGCAGCTGGGAAAGCCCGTGCTTCCGCATGGTCAGGATCGCTTCGCGCACGGTGGCCTCGGGATAGACGTAGACCAGCGGCGGGATGTCGCCGACGTCACGGGCGTCGAGGACGTGGGCCACGCAGGTCCCTGAGGTGGTCAGGAAGCCGTAGCGGGCCAGCCATTCGTCGTTGAAGACCCGGGAGAGATAGCCGCGGCCGGAGTCGGGAATCAGCACGACCACCAGGTCGTCGGAGGACGCGTTCTCCGCAACCCTGAGGGCGGCGGTGACCGCCGTTCCGCACGAGCCGCCGATGAGCAGGCCTTCTTCCCGGGCCACCCGCCGGGCCATGAGGAACGAGTCACGGTCGGAGACGGCCAGCACCTCGTCGACGACGTCACGGTCGTAAGTGGTGGGCCAGAAGTCTTCGCCGATGCCCTCGACCAGGTACGGGCGGCCGGAGCCGCCGGAGTACACCGACCCCTCGGGATCGGCGGCGACGACACGAACGGCCGGATTCATGCGCTTGAGGTAGCGGCCCACGCCGGAGAGTGTCCCGCCGGTGCCGGCTCCGGCGACGAAGTGTGTGACCCGGCCGTCGGTCTGGCGCCAGATCTCCGGTCCGGTGCTCGCCTCGTGCGAGTCCGGGTTGGCCGGATTGCCGTACTGGTTGGGGCGGTAGGCGCCGGGCACCTCCACTACGAGGCGCTCGGCGACGGAGTAATAGGAGGTCGGATCCTCGGGCGGCACTGCGACCGGACAGACGATGACCTCGGCCCCGTATGCCCGCAGCAGGGAGACCTTCTCGGGGCTGACCTTGTCGGTCATCACGAAGATGCAGCGATAACCGCGTTGGGCGGCCACGATGGCCAGGCCTACGCCGGTGTTGCCCGAGGTCGGTTCGACGATGGTGCCGCCGGGACGGAGGAGGCCGGTCCGCTCGGCGGCGTCGATCATGGCCACGGCCGGGCGGTCCTTGACCGACCCTCCCGGGTTGGTGGTCTCGAGTTTGGCGACGACGGGACAGGGCAGGTCAGCGGCCAGACGGCGCAAGCGGACCATGGGGGTGTTGCCAATCAGGTCGAGGACCGACTCGGCGATCTCCATGTCCCAAGTCTGGCCGATCGTGACCGGAACTCCGGCCGTTGCTTCGCTCCCGAGCAGGTGAATCTCCGGCCCGTGCCGGCGGACTCCTTTATTTGACGGAATCAAGAAATTCACTTGATTCGCTGGCGGTGTCCGTCGAAATTTCGCGGTGGTCCGTCGAATCGACGTCGAATCGACGGCGGACGCACCGAATTCGATGACGCCACGGGCGGCTCACCGAATTTCGACGTCGCGCGCCAAGCGATTGTTCGGTAGACAATCGCCAGCCGACGGCACGGCCAGGTCAAGCCGTCAGCTACCTGGTCGGCGGGGAGGTGGGCAGCAGTCCGGCGGGCAGACGTGTGGACGCCCGGGCAGGCGACCCATGGCCACCGGCGTCGCCCCCTCCAACCGCTCGCGCACCAATTCGACCAGGGCGGCCACGAAGCGGGGATGCGTGCCCACGGTGCCGGCCCGCCGAACCTCCATGCCCAACTCCCCAGCACGGCCAGTTGCCTCGGTATCGAGATCGTGGACGACCTCCATGTGGTCGGACACGAAGCCCACCGGCACCATCACGACGGTGTCGACGCCCTTGCCGGCCAAGTCCGCCAGATGGTCGCCGATGTCCGGCTCGAGCCAGGGCACCTGTGGCGGTCCGGATCGGCTCTGCCAGACCAGCTCCCAGGGCAGCGGCCGCTCGAGCTGTTCGACCACCAGGCTCGAGGTCTCGCGGAGCTGCTCCTCGTAATCGCACGCCGCGGCCATCGAGACCGGGATGGAATGCGCCGTGAAGGCCAGATGAGCCTGTTCCCGCCGCTCGGGCGGCAGATCGTCCAGGGCATCCCGCACCCGGTCCACCAGCGCGTCCACGAAACCCGGGTGGTTGAAGAACGGCCGAATCTTGTCGACCTGGGGGGCACGCGGCCCCACCTCCGCTCGGGCTCGCTCGATGTCCTCCAGATACTGGCGGCACGAGGAGTAGGACGAGTAGGCGGAGGTGGCGATGGCCAGGACGCGGGACGCGCCCCGGTCGGCCAGGCCTTGCAGGGCGTCGGACAGATAAGGGCGCCAGTTGCGGTTGCCCCACTCGACCGGAAGATCGAGCCCGTCGGTCACCAGTGCCTCACGGAGAGCGGCCAGCAGCGCCCGACTGTGGTCATTGATCGGACTGCGCCCCCCGCGACGCTGATAGTGCTGCGCCACCTCCTCCAAGCGTTCAGTAGGGACCCCTCTCCCCCGTGTGACATTCTCGAGGAAGGGCATCACGTCGTCAGGGCCCTCCGGGCCGCCGAACGACACCAACAGCACGGCGTCGTAGCCGATATCAGCGGTGGTGGCAGCCATCGCGGCGCATGCTCCTCCCGTTGCGGGGCGGTTGACAAAGCGAGTGAACAACCCCTGGTCGGGACGTTAGGCAAATACTCCCGCAACCGGCCGCGATGCCCACTGACAGCATTGACCCGCAGGTGCTGCCGGTTACCATGCCTGAGTCAGTCCCCCGTCGACCGTGTGGTGACATGCAACGCCTCTTCCGTGACATCACAGCAGGGATGCAGACGCTGCGATTCGTCACGGCCCTTGTGCTGTCGACGGTCGTCACCACCGCCGTGGCCACGCCCATGGCGCTCAAGGCCATGAACTACGAGCCTCCGCCCACCCTCGGTTCGGCCGAGTCCAGCAGCTCGGCGCCGGCTCCGGCCAACCCGACGGGGCCCACGGTGAGTGGGGCCACCGGCAGCACGCCGTCCACCGGACCGACGTCCTCGACGGCAGCTTCTTCGTCGACGTCGAATCCGACGACTACTGCCGCTCCTCCGTCGCCTGCCCCAGCCTCGGCGGCGACCAACGCGCCGGCGGTCGCGTCCGCGACCGTTCCCCCGGCCACGGAGCCACTGACGACGGCCGCTCCGACCTTGGCCACGGACCCGGCGCCGACCTCGACACCGACGTCGGGAACCCCGGCCACAGCGCAGCAGCCGGCCGAGACCACCACGACGACGCGTTCGCTGACGGTGGACGACCTGGTGAGGGTCAAGACCCCCTGCACGCTTGTGGCCCACGAGCTCGACGAGAAGAAACCCGGGCAGTGCTGACGCCCGACCGCTGAGCCACTGTCGACCGCTCGTCCCCGGAACGAGCCAAACTGTCGCCATGCGGGCGGAGCTGCTGTATCTCATTGACGCCTACCTCGCGGACTTCAGCGCCACAGTCACCGCGGTGGACGGGCAGCGGGTCGGACTCGACCGCACCGCCTTTTACGCCACCGGCGGTGGACAGCCTCACGACACGGGCGTTCTGGGATCTGCCCGGGTGACCGACGTCCGCAAGGAGGGCGACGTCGTCTGGCATACCCTCGACGGTCAACTGCCGGCCGTCGGCACCCGGGTGAAGGGCAGGGTCGACTGGGATCGGCGCCATGCCCTCATGCGGACCCATACCGCCCTGCACGTCCTGTGCGGAGTGATCTGGCACGAATACGGCGTGGCCGTGACCGGCGGGAACATGGAGCCGCTGTCCGCCCGTATGGACTTCGAGTTCGACCCGTTGCCGGAGGGCTTCGCCCCCCAGATCGAGCGTCGGATCAACGAGGAGCTGGCGGCTGATCGGCCCGTCGAGGTTTCCTTCATCCCCCGGAACACCGCCCTGGCAGACGAGGACCTCATCCGGACGAAGGTCAACCTGGTGCCCGAGTCGGTCCGGGAGCTGCGGGTGGTGGACATTGTCGGTCTCGACAAGCAGGCCGACGGCGGCACGCATGTGCGCAGCACCGCCGAAGTGGGATGGGTCACCGTCGTGAAGACCGAGTCGAAGGGCAAGGCCTTCAAGCGGGTACGGATCCGCGTCGATGGTCCCCCGGCTGCATCTGCGACCCCGCACGGGGAAGACTGATGGGGCGACGCATCCTGGCGGGAGTACTGGTCGCCGTCGGTCTCCTGGCCGCGTCGGTTGCCTGGTGGGGCCTGACCCTTCAGCGGACCGTGTTCGACTCCGGCCGGTCGACGAAGCTCGCCCGAGCCCTCCTGAGTAGCGGACAAGTGCAGGATGCCCTGGTTGGCGCATCGACCAAGGCGGTTGAAGGCGCGTTGCCGGCATCGGTGCGCACCCAGGTACCGACCGAGCAGATCTCTGCCGCTGCGCGAGCGGCACTGACCTCGCCGGCGGTGACCAACACTCTGGAGAGCGCCCTGGTGGGGACTCATCAGTACCTGATCGGCGACCGGCCGGATCCGCCGACGCTCGATTCGGCGCCCATCGATGCCGCGTTGCGGCAACAGCTGGTGGCCATTCGTCCTGACCTTGCCGCCGTCGTGCCGACGCTTCCACCCCTGGAGGTGCAGCTTCCCGACACCGGGCTCCCGGCTGTGCGCGGGTTGCGCCAGCAGGTCTCCCTGGTGACCTTGTGGACGACAGCCGTCGCCGTGGTGGCGATCGCCCTGGCGTTCCTGGCAGCTCGGAGTCGGCGGGCTGTGTTGCGCCGCGTTGGATTCTGGGCGTTGACGACGGGTGGTCTTTGGGTGGCGCTCCGCTACGTGCTGCCTGCGATTGTGCGGGCGGTGGTCCCATCGAGTGCCGCCTTGGTCGGCGGTCTCGCCGAGGCGATGGCCGAAGGAATGGCAGTGCCCGGGGTGCTGCTGGCGGTAGGAGGTGTAGCTGCGCTCGGGGCCAGCATGTTGCCGGCTGGTTTGCCTACCGGACCGGCGCGGGGAGCGCGAGCAGGTGGCCGGCCGGGCCGCAGCGGTCGTCGAATCGAACCTCCTGCGCCGTCACCCGAGCCGCGCCGTCCGCTCGAGCCAAGGCCTACGGCGCCGGTCGGACGGGCCGAGCGTCCGAAGCCCTACGAGGGGGCAGGCGGTCAGCGAGAGCAGCCACTCACGACACCGCTTCCGAGAACGGTCGCCGGGCCTGCGAATACCTGGCCCCACGAGCCGCAACCAGCACCCCCGTCACCAGCACCCCAGTCACCAGCACCCTCCTCACCAGCACCCTCGTCACCCGCGCCCTCCATACAAGCGGCCGCCAACCACGAGGTCGGTCACAGCCCACGCTGGGTCCCGGGTTACGGCTATGTGCTCGATGAGCCGTTGGCGGAAGGTGGGCGCTGGGTCGACGGCGTGGGGTTCGTACTGGAGTGAGGTGCGCCCGCCACGAGCCGGCCGCGGCGCCCGCCTGTCACACAGCGGTCCACAACCAGAGGGACGCATAGCCGCGCCACGGCCGCCAGCGTTCGGCCCGGGCCACCAGCTCCGGCCAGGTCCCGGGTAACCCGCAGCGCACAGCCGCCTTGGCCAGCGCCAGGTCACCAACCAGCAGGCTGTCCCCATCACCCAACGCCCGCAGGGCCACATAGGCGGCGGTCCACGGGCCGATTCCCGGCAGTTCGAGCAATCGGCCACGGGTCTCGACGGGATCCGCCCCCGGTTCCAGCGTCAGGCGGCCTGCGGCCACCGCCTCGGCCAGCGCACGCAGGGTTCGTCGGCGGCTCGCCGGCACACCCAAGCGCTCCAGGTCGGCGACCGCCACCTCCTCCGCCGTGGGAAACAGCAGGTCGAGCCCGGCCTCCGCACATGCCGACGGCGCCGTGCGACCGACCAGCGCCGTGAGTCGCCCCAACAAGGTGCGAGCCGCGGCCACCGACACCTGCTGACCGAGCACCGCCCGGACCGCCAGCTCGAAGCCGTCCCACGCCCCTGGCACCCGCAGTCCGGGCGTCGCGGCCACCAGTGGCGCAAGTACCGGATCTGCGCCGAGCACCGCCGCCACCTCGCTGGGCACCAGGTCGAGATCGAACAGTCGCCGGCAGCGTTCGACCAGCCCGGGCAGCACGTCCGGGCAGCCCGACAAGGTCAGATGCGCCAATCCCTCGATGTACCGAACCTCGAGCGACCCGGTTCCCGAGGGGATCCGGAACGTCCGCCGGTAGGTCGCCGAGCCAACGTCCACGTGCTCGACACCAGGGACCGCCCGCCGCGCCAGGAACGACAACAGGCCTAGGCCGTCGAACGGCTGCAGGAACGGCAAAGGGACAGGCTCGTCCGACGCGGAGAGGTCGCCCATCGCCATTCATCGTGGCGCCGCTGGCCAACCACACACCAGACTGGCCTTGTGGCTTCCGACCTCGTCGACCTCTCCAGTGACACCGCCACCCGCCCGACGCCCGCCATGCGCCGGGCCATCGCGGATGCCGAGGTGGGAGACGAGCAGCGCCGTGAAGACCCGGCCGTCAACCGCCTCGAGGCCCGAGTGGCCGAGACTCTCGGCACCGAATCGGCGATCTTCCTCGCCACCGGCACGTTGTGCAACAACATCGCCATCGCGGCCCACACTCGCCGGGGCGACGCCGTGCTGGCCGAGCGCGGCAGTCACATCATCCGTTTCGAGGCAGCCGGATCTGCCATGCACGCCGGCGTGCTCGTCGACCAGATCGACGGGAATGGGGGCACCTTCACCGCCACCCAGCTCGAAGGGGCCTTCTCGGCCGGATCGCTCTACTTCCCGCCGACCCGCCTGGTTTGCCTGGAGCAGACCCACAACCTCGCGGGGGGAACGATCTGGCCGCTCGAGCAGTGGCAGGACGTCTGCGCCACCGCCCGTCGGCTGGGCGCGGCCGTCCATGTGGACGGGGCGCGGCTGTTCAACGCGTCGGTGGCGACCGGTGTGCCCGCCAAGACATGGGCGGCTTCGGTTGACTCCATCTGGGTGGACTTCACCAAGGGCCTCGGTGCCCCGATCGGCGCCGTGCTGGCCGGCACCGCCGCCTTTGTCGAAGAAGCCAGGCGGGTGAAGCACCAGTTCGGGGCGGCACTTCGCCAGGCCGGCATCGCGGCCGGCGGATGCCTGTACGCGCTCGACCACCACGTCGAGCGGCTGGTCGAGGACCACGTCAACGCCGCCCGGCTGGCGAGCGGTCTCGCCGAGCTGGGCTGTCACTTGGACCCGGCGCCCCAGACCAACATCATCTACTTCGATCCGACGCCCACCGGGGTCGGCGCGGCGGAGTTCTGCGCGGGACTCCTGGAGCAGGGCGTGCGGATGGGCGTCGTGGGCAGCCGGGTTCGGGCGGTCACCCACCTCGACGTCTCCGCCGCCGACATCGAGACCGCGCTGCGAGTGGCGGCCGAGGTCGTCGGAGCTGCAGCGATAGCCTGAATCGGTTCCCCGCTCAGCCCGGCCCGGATGGCGGAATGGCAGACGCAGAGGGCTTAAACCCCTCGGCCCGCAAGGGCGTGCGGGTTCGACTCCCGCTCCGGGCACCCACGCTGACCTGGTCATTTGCCGAGCGTCTTGTCCCGCCTCGATGAGCTCTGCCGGAAATTGGTCGCGGATTGGTCGCTTCCGTCGAGCGGCCGGTGAGTCACCGTTCAGGCTTACGACCGGGAACCCTCACGTGCGGGTGACCTCCAGCACGTGCCAAGTTCCTGCGACGCCGTCGAGGCACAGGACCCCGCGTGGCTCGAAGGTAATCGTCGTGCCGACAACGACGTCGCGCACTGTCTGGGAGGCGAGCACGTCACCCGGGCGAGCTGTGGCCGCGATGGCACGCGCGATCTGCAACGCCACGCCTTCTACCCCGGAGCCGGTGGTCAACTCGCATTCGCCGCTATGCACACCGGCGCGCGCTTCCCAGCCTTCACGCCGACCGTTGGCAACCATCGCGGCGGCGCACCGGACCGCCCGTCCCGGCCCGTCGAACATGGCACAGATCTCATCAGCGCCGCGGCTGACGACCTCGCCACGAAATCGGTCGACGAGCTGTGGCACGGTGGTTTCCGCTCGCGGGCCTGTAACCATGGCGCACAGGATCGTGGCCAACACGCGAGTGGGTTCCCGCCGCTCGACTTCGCCGGTGATGAAGAGCTGGAACTCTTCGACCATCGGATCGAGAGCGTCGGACAGCCAGATGAGATGATCG
>JAXDQG010000656.1:0-5094 GCA_034667945.1 Acidimicrobiia bacterium
GGTATTGCCCTTTGGCCGTCTCCCCGTCGACGCAGCGACTCAGCCGATCACGCCTGCTTGGCGCAGGGCAGCGATCTCCTCGGCACCGAGCCCCACCTCGGCCAGCACGGCGTCGGTGTGCTCACCCAGGTCGGGGCTGGCCGAACGCACGGTCGAGGTCTCCACACCGGTCATGGTGAGCGCGTTGCGGATGACCGAGAGGGTGCCGAGCCGGGCGTGCTCCACCGGCGTGGCCAGTCCTAGGTGCTCCACCTGTGGGTCGGCAAACACCTGGTCGATGGTGTTGACCGGTCCCGCCGGCACACCGGCCGCGTTGAGCTCGGCCACCCACTCCCCGGTGGTGCGGGTCGACAGCATCTTCTCGATACGGGCGTTCAGCTCGGCCCGGTTGCGGGAGCGCAGCGAGGCGGACGCGTAGTCGGGGTCCTCGAGCAGGTCCGGAGCGCCGATGACCTCGCAAAACCGTCGCCACAAACGGCCGGACGGACCGGCCACATTCACGTGGCCGTCCGCGGTGGCGAAGCAGCCCATGGGGATCGATGTGGGGTGATGGTTGCCCTCTTGGCTGGGAACCTCGCTGGCCACGGTCCAGCGGGCGGCCTGGAAGTCCAACATGGCCACCATGGCTTCGAGGAGTGACGTCCGCACCCAGCATCCCCGCCCGCTGCGGTCCCGCTCGTGCAGCGCAGCCAGGATGCCGACGGCGAGGTAGACGCCGGCGGCGAGATCGGCGATCGGCACGCCGACCCGCAGCGGCCCCTGACCGGGAAGTCCGGTCACCGACATCAGACCGCCGAGGCCCTGGGCGATCTGGTCGACGCCGCCCCGCTCCGCGTATGGGCCGTCTTGCCCGAAGCCGGATATGGACCCGTAGACGATCCGCGGGTTGTATGCGGCGACGGTTTCGTAGTCGACACCCAAGCGGTGCTTCACCGGGGGGCGCATGTTCTCGACCAGGACGTCCGCATTGCGGGCCAACCGGTAGAAGACCTCGCGCCCGGGCTCGGACTTCAGGTCGAGCGTCACCGACCGTTTGTTGCGGTGCAGGTTCTGGAAGTCGGGGGAGTCGCGCTCGCCGCCGACCTGGCCCTCCCGCCCGGGCCGCGGCGGGGCCTCCACCCGTATGACATCGGCGCCCCAGTCGGCGAGCTGACGAACGCAGGTGGGTCCGGCCCGGGCCACGGTGAGGTCGAGCACACGCAGATCGTCGAGCGGCAGCCTGGGCATCGCGCTCGATTCTTCCCCGTCTGGGAGCTGGCCGGCGTTCAGAATGCCGGGTCTTCGGAGCGCAGGCCCAACAGGACGCGTCCGGCGGTCCCCATATGGTACGGCGCCACGGTGAAATGCTGGGGGACGGCGTGCACGTCCCGGGAGTGCCGCGACAGCGGCGAGTCGACGAAGTTGGCCGACGTGCCCGCCGCCGAGCACACCGTTTCCACTGCCCTGACGGAGTTGCGCACCGAGTATGCGCACGCCAGCCGGGCCTGCGCATGAAGGTCGCGGGGCACCCTTCGTCCCTCGACAGCGTGCTCCCATACCTGCGCGAGCAGTTCGTGGACGTACGACCAGCCGGATGCCCGCAGCGCGACGGCCTCGGCCATGGCGTCGGCGGAGAATGGCCGCTCACGGATCGGCTCCCGGCTGAGGAGCTGCAACTTGCCGGCAGCCAGCGCAGCGAAGGTCTCGATGGCCGAGCGGGCGATGCCGGCGGCCACGGCCACTTTCGGGAACGGGAACCGGACCCCGGGATGGAGCCGATACAGCGGCACGTCGGGCACCGTGTGCAGGCCGTTCGGCACGCAGCCGCAGAGATGCTCGGGAACGAAGCAGTCCGTCAGAGCCACGTCGTTGCTGCCCGTCCCCCGCAACCCGTCCACCTTCCACGTGTCGAGCACCGCCGCCTGCTCGCGGGGGAGGAGAGCGAAGCACAGAGGGCGAGGCCGCTCGGGGACGTCGATCACCGCGCAGACGACCAGGTAGTCCGCGGCGGGCGAGCCGGTGACGAAGCGCCAGCGGCCACTGATGACCCAACCACCCTCCACAGCCCGGGCCTTTCCCTGGGCGCCGCCTGATCCGGCCACGATCACGTCGGGCCGCTCGGCGAGGAAGACTTCCATGGACTCGGCCGGAAGATAGGCGGAGGCGATCTCGACTTCTTCGTTCAGTGTCATGAAGGTCCAGCCCGCCGAGCCGTCGACTGCCGAGACGGCCTCTACGAGCTGCAGGAAGTCCGCCAGGCCGAGTTCGTCACCGCCGTAGCGGCGGGGCGCCAGCACCCGCAGCAGCCCCGCTCCGGCCAGTGCCCGAATGGCGGTGGGCGAGGGCCGGAGATGCTGCTCGGTCCATCCCGCCTGCTCGGCTAGGAGTGGCAGGAGCGGTTGCAAGCGCTCCAAGGCGCTGGGCTGAGCGCCGTCGGGCAGACCGGATGCTCCCTGGTGGGTTGTACCGCTGGTCATCGAGCGGCCCCTTTCGCAGCGGTCACGCTAGCCCCGACGACCGGGCCGGTTCCCCGGCCTCTCCGGGCGGCGCTCAGTCGTCGACCAGGTAGCCGCGTTCGTCCCGGCGCTCCGGTCCGTTGACCCGGGCACGACCGTCGCCGAACTTTGCGTCCCTCTCACGAAGCGCCTCTCGCAACCCGTGCTCCCGCACCTTCTGGCGGAAGCCCGTGGCCGAGGGTGCCAGGTGAGCCCGGGCGTCGTTCTCGGCGGCCAACCGCTGCAAGGTACGGGCCCCCATGAGCTCGAGCCCCAGGTTCACCACTCGCTTGTTGGCGCTGAGCAGCTCGATGTCGATCTTGGCCAGCCGCTCTACCAGCTGGGACACCTCGCCTTCGAGCTCCGCGGCGGACACCGCCTTCAACGCCAGGCCGATCTGGGCAGCCTCGGCGCCGGTGATGGTGTCGCCGGTCAGCAACAGCCGCTTCGCCCATTGCGGCCCGACGTGGTACAGCCACATCTGGGTGGGCAGGGCGCCGAGGTCGCGCGCCGGAGGGAAGCCGAAACGAGCATCGTCGGCGCAGATGATCATGTCGCACAGCGTGGCGAGATCGGTGCCGCCGGCGAGGCAGTAGCCATGCACCTGGGCGATCACCGGCTTGTGCATGTCGAACAGGGCCATGCGCAGCCGCTGGCTGCGCTCGAGCTGCCAGGTGTCGTCGTCGAAGTCCCTGCTTCCCCGGTACTTGCGACCCTCGCGCTCGGTCGTCGGACCCCTTCCCACGAGGTCGTAGCCGGCCGAGAAGGCGCGGCCGGCCCCGCGCAGGACGACGCTGTGCACCTCGACGTCGTCATCCGCTTCCCACAGCGCCGTGTGGAGCTCCGACAACATGGTCTGCGAGATGGCGTTCAGCTTCTCGGGCCGGTTGAGGGTGATGCGGGCGGTGCCGCCGGCCACCTCATACAAGATGTGTTCGAAGTCCATGACGCCCCCTGCCTGCTTGCGCGGATGGGGCCTCTTGGACACTCCCGGCCTGCTGACGCAGGGGGGTTGCGTCCGCTGGGACGTCTCCGCGGCTCAAGTCCGTCTGCAGGGAGGGTACTCACACCGCGAGGGGCCGTTCACAGTTGGCTCGCGCGGCCTCTCCGGGCGTGCGGGCGCTGTAGGCGAGCGGACCCGTGGGCTTCAGGCGGTGGAGGTCGCGGCGCACTCCGGGCATTGGCCGCGGAAGACCAGCTCGAGGCGCTCGGTCCGATGGCCGCTGGCCAAGCGGACCTGCTCGAGGCCCTCAGGCTCGACGTCGTCGATGCGGCCACAGTCTCGACAGACGAAGTGGTGGTGCGGGTGCGATGCGTTGGGATCGAACAGCACTGGGCCGCCGTCAAAGGTGAGCGCCTGGAGCTCACCGCGTTCGACCAGCTCGTTGAGCGTGTTGTACACGGTCGCCCGGGACACTTCGGGGACCACCGACCGGGCACGAGACCAGATCTCGTCGGCCGTCAGGTGGATGGAGCCGTGGCCCTCGAGCGCGGCGAAGACTGCTCGTCGTTGGGGCGTCACCCGCAGCCCACGGGTCCGCATACGGTCGAGAAAGGATTCGGACGTCAACGGTGCTGAACCTCGGCGTCAGCTTACCGCTCCGGGCAATCGACCCGAATCCGCCGACTCACACCCGTTATCACGCCTGGCTGCTCGAGAGCTGCTGGCCGGCACGCAGGCCACCTTCTGGCGCCGTGGGGCGCGCTCGGCAAGCATGACCGGATGGACCTGCAACTGGCCGGGAAGCGGGCGTTGGTGACGGGCGGCAGCCGGGGGATCGGCAAGGCTATTGCCAGGGTGCTGGCCGAAGAGGGCTGCGATGTGGCGATCGGCGCCCGCGGTGAGGACGCGTTGAAGGCCGCTGCCGCGGAGCTGTCGGCGAGCAGCGGCCGCCAGGTCGTGCCGGTCGTCTTGGACACGTCGTCGGACACGTCGGTGCAGGCCGCCGTGTCGGCCGCGGTCGGTGCGCTGGGCGGGGTCGACATCCTGGTGAACAACGCTGCCCAGCCGGGCGGCCAATCGCCGCCGCCGAAGCTCGCAGGCATCACCGACGAGCTGTTCTGGTCGGACGTCAACGTCAAGGTGATGGGCTACATCCGCTGCGCCCGCGAGGTCGCCCCCTTGATGGCCGCCCACGGCTGGGGTCGGATCGTGAACATCTCGGGCCTGGCTGCCCGCTCGACCGGTTCGACCATTGGATCGGTGCGCAACGTGGCGGTGGCGGCCATGACCAAGAACCTGGCGGATGAGCTGGGGTCGTCGGGCATCAACGTCACGGTGGTCCATCCGGGCCTCACCCGCACGGAGGCGACGCCCGGCGTAGTGGCGGCCAGGGCGCAGGCCAGCGGGATGGACCCCACCGAGGTGGAGCGTCGGATGGCGGCCGGCAACGCCATTCGCAAACTGGTCGACGCCGAGGAGGTGGCGTGGATCGTGGCGTTTCTGGCCTCGCCGCGCTCCGTTGCCATCAACGGGGATGCCATCGTCTGCGGCGGGGGACAGGTCGGCTCGATCCACTACTGAGCCCCGGCGGCGGTTGAATCTCACGGAGCGCGGTCGCTTGCGCGCACGCCACGAGACCGCCGCTGAGCTGGTCTTTTTGCGGCGTACTTGTTTGTC
>JAXDQG010000657.1:0-3097 GCA_034667945.1 Acidimicrobiia bacterium
GGCAGGGAGGCGTCGGGAGGCCCTTATCCGCCCGTATCCCTTCTGATTCGCCCGGAGTGCTCGCGCGTGGCAACGGCGGGCTCGGCCTTTGTGGGTAGCCATGCCCGAAGGTCGCAGACTGCGTGGAGAAAGCGCCCGGCGGCCGCGATGCGGGGCGCGCCCGGCCGATTGAGCTCTTCCTCCCTGGCAAACTTGGCTCGGGCGTCCAGCGCCAGCTGATCGAGCACCAGTCCGATCTGGGCCAGACGCTCGCACTGGTTGGTTTCAATGGCGGTCCGGGCCCTGATCTCGAGGATCTTCAACTCGAGGTCCAGGTGATCCACCGGCACATCCAGCGCCAGCAGGGCCGCGCCTGCCCCGGCCAGCAGCGAACCGCCCGCTCCGAGGATGCCCACGCCGCCATGTGCATGCGAGCCCGAGCCGAGCAGATTGGCGATCGAGGCGAGGCCGCGCGCCAGCATGGGTGCCCCGATGAATCCCGTGCCGAACAGGCCGTACTGGGTGACCGGTCCGGTCAGGAGGCCCAAGATTCCGCCGAAGAGCGGCGCGTCGAGGTGGTGCGGGGTGCTGACCCCGCGAACCAGGTCGACCACGACGCTCCGACGCCGGGCCGCCTCGACCAGCTCCACCTCGTTGTCGCCATGCATGAGTCGATTCAGGCGCTGCCAGCCGTCGACCAGATCCCGGTGCTCGAAATCGATCGCGAAGGGGGCGAAGGGGTCGACGAAGACCAACGCGCTCAGAAGGTCGAGCCGCTGTTCGGCGCACCAACCGTGGGTTGCCTGCCGGAAGCGCTCGGCCACATCGTCCCGAGGGCCGAGCCCGCTGGTCTGCTCGACCGCTCGGCGATGCAGATCGAGGACCGCATGCATTCGTTTCGGGCGCGCTGGCTCCTCTGTGCTCACGCCGCTCAGGTGGGTGGCCAGGAACAAGATGGCCAAGTCATGGACATTCGGGGCCAGCGACGTGCCGTCGTTCACAATCGGACAAGTCGGCACGCAAAGTGAAATATAAAGCACTGTAAGAGACCAGTCGCGCGCCAGTGCGTGACATCGATCCAGCTGGGCGGACACGGATTGTTGAGCGTTCGTGCACGACCTGCGCAGAGTCGGGCCGCTCCGCGCGCCATAGGGCAGAGGTACGCTCGCCGGGTGGCCGAGCAGCTCGAACAGGCCGAAGCCGCCACCACGACGCGGTTCTTCGAACGTGAAGTGTCCTGGCTCGCCTTCAACACCCGAGTGCTCGAACTGGCCCGGGACCCCGCGGTGCCCCTCCTCGAGCGGCTGAAGTTCCTGGCCATCTTCTCGACCAATCTCGACGAGTTCTTCCAGATTCGCTACGCCGGACTGCGCGATCGCGCCCGCAGCGGGCCCACTGCCAAGTGGGGCGGTGCGCCCGCCATGCCGACCCTGCTGAAGGTGGTTGGTCGGGTCCGTGAGCTGCTCGATGAGGTGTCGTCGCTCTATCGCGAGCTCAGGCGGCAACTTCGGGAAGCGGGCATCGAGATCGTCGACATCTGCGATGTCACCCCGGACGAGCGGGCCATTCTTGCCGAACGCTTCGACCGCGAGATCTTCCCGATCCTCACGCCACTGGCCGTCGACGCCGCCCACCCCTTCCCTCACATCTCCAGCCTGGCGCTGAACCTGGCCGTGCAGGTGCGGGCCGCCGCCGATACCACCGTGCGCATGGCCCGCGTGAAGATCCCTCCGTCGTTGCCGCGTTTCGTCGCGTTGCCCGACGGGTGCCGATTCGTCCTGGTGGAAGAGCTCGTGGCCGCTCATCTCGACTCGCTGTTCATCGGGATGGAGGTCGAGGCCTGGGCCGCCTTCCGGGTGACGCGCGACGCCGACCTGGACATCGTCGACGACGAAGCCGAGGACCTTCTCGAGATCGTCGAGGGCGAGCTGCGTCACCGGCGTTTCGGTGGTGCGGTTCGGCTCGAGACCAGCACGGGAATGACGCCCGGGCTGCTCGCAGTCCTTATGGAGGAGCTGGAATTGCTCCCCGAGGACGTCTACGAGCTGGACATTCCGCTCGACCTGGGGTCTCTGTGGCAGCTGTGGGCCTTGGACCGGGCCGACCTGAAGGACGAGCCATGGCCCAGCGTCACACCGCCGGCGCTGCTCGAGGTGACCGGTGAAGGAAGGATCTTCGCGCCGCTGCGCCTCAGTGATGTGTTCGTCCACCACCCCTACGAGTCGTTCAGTCGGAGCGTCGGGGCCTTCGTCGAGCAGGCGGCCGACGACCCCCATGTGGCGGCCATCAAATTGGCCCTGTACCGCACCTCAAAGGACAGCCCGATCGTGGCCGCGCTGCTGCGGGCCGCCGACTCGGGCAAGCAGGTCGTCGTGCTGGTCGAGCTCAAGGCCCGCTTCGACGAGGAGAACAACATCGGTTGGGCCCGAGCGCTGGAGGACGCGGGCGCCCACGTGATGTATGGGATGGTGGGACTGAAGACGCACGCCAAGGCCGCTCTGGTGGTGCGGGCCGAGCCGGATGGTCTGCACCGCTACTGGCATGTCGGCACCGGCAACTACAACCCCACGACGGCGGCCATCTATGAGGACGTCGGGGTGCTGTCGAGCGATCCGGCGCTGGGAGCCGAGCTGGCCCGGCTGTTCAACACGCTGACCGGCTACAGCACGCCCACCACGTACCAGCGCATTGCGGTGGCGCCCCACGGGTTGCGCACTCGGGTGATCGAGCTGATCGACGGCCAGCGTCGCCTCGGCGAGGAGGGTCGCATCGTGATGAAGATGAACTCCCTGTCCGACGACGCGGTGATCGAGGCGTTGTACGCGGCCTCGCAGGCCGGCTGCGAGATACAGCTGGTGGTCCGGGGCATCTGTCGCCTGCGGCCGGGCGTGCCAGAGCTGTCGGAGCGGATCACCGTCCGCTCGATCGTGGGGCGGTACCTCGAGCACTCGCGGATCTTCCGCTTCGGCGAACCGGGGGATACGTCGACGACGTGGCTGATCGGGTCGGCGGACATGATGCCGAGGAACCTCGACCGCCGGGTGGAGGTGTTGGCCGAGGTCGTGAATCAGGACAGTCGCAAGCGGCTGGACCGGATCCTGGAGCTGAACCTCTCCGA
>JAXDQG010000658.1:0-2819 GCA_034667945.1 Acidimicrobiia bacterium
GGAGGTCGAGCGGTTCACCACCGTGGATCACCGGGACCGCCAAGCACTCGTCGCGGTCAAGGCGTCGAACATCGTGGGGGTGGGCCGCTACGACCGGCTCGACGACACCGATGCGGAAGTCGCCTTCGTCACCCGCGATGACCAACAAGGGCTCGGTGTCGGGTCACTGCTGTTCCAGCAGCTGGCGGACGCCGCTCGCCTCGTCGGCATCACGCGGTTCGTCGCCGAAACGCTGCCCGAGAACCACAAGATGCTCGACCTCTTCACCCGGACCGGCCTCGTCTCCCATCGGTCGTTCGGTCACGGCGTGGTCGACGTCACCATGCAGCTCGCGGCCGGCTGACATCCAGCGTCAGCGGATCAGCGCGGAGCCCGGACTGCCAGGAGTGATCGCCGTCTTTGGGTCGGCTGACAGCTTCACCCCACCACCTCCACTGATGCCAACGGTGTCGACCCACATCTGCACCTTGGTGAGGTCGACGAGACCGCCACCACTGACGAACAGCTTTCCGTTCCCTTGGAAGAACACGCCGTTGGCGAAGATCGAGGGACTACCGGAAAGCGAGAATTGCTGGGTCGATTCGCTCCAATAGAGGAGGCCCACGGTGTCACCGTCCGTCGGTGGCGTCCAGCGGATGACCGGCGACCCTGAGATGCTGAACCCGCCTTTGCTGTACACCGTCGTCTGCGCCATCCGCACGTTCGCCGACGTGGACTGAAGGTTGAAGGCATTGGCCGCGGTCGAGTTGATGATGATCTTCGTTTGCTTCGTGTCGTCTGTCGGTACCGGATAGCCCTCCGCGGTGACCGCCCCTCCCGCGTTCACGCGCAGGTCACCGCCGGCCTCGACGGACAGCGAGCCGTTGAAGATCACAGTGGCGCCGTTCGTGATCGAGACGATGCCCCCCTTCACCGAGAACACCGCGCAGTCCACGAACGTGTCCGAGCTGAACGTGACACCGGAGGACGTGGAGCAGTCCGTGTACACCGGGAACCCGCTGGGATTCGACGACGTCGCGTCCATGAGCTCGACGGGATCCGCTGTTGCTGCGCACAAGGGCTGTCCGCCGGCATCGTCGACGGAGCTGCACCGGTACACGGCGTCGATCTTTTTGCGCGTGATGCGAGCGCTGCGCGCGAAGAGTTGACCGACGTACCCGTAGCTACTGAATGTTGGCGCGCCACAGACGGCGTCGGGCTGGGTGTACACGGACGCACTCGTGTTGTAGCCCCGCGAGGACGGCGCTTGGAACCAGCCGATCTGGCCGACGGCCGTCGACGACTGGGCACACACCTGCCCCGACGACCCATGGCTGATGATCGGATTGCCGGCGGAGCAACTCGGTCCGTCCGAGTCGCTGTAGGCGATCCCGGGGCCCTTCTCGTTGCCGATGAGGTAGATCAACCCGTTGCCGGAATCGATCGCTTTGCACGCCGACTGGTTAAGCGCGACGAGCGCCGGCGTGGGCTCTCCGCGCCCGGGGCCAGTGGTGTGCACCGCGACGCTGTGCACGGTGTAGGTGCTCGGCCCTCCCCCTACGACACCCCGGAAGAAGCTCGGCTGCGGGCGGGTGATCTCGACGCCGACCCGGTCGCACGGCGTGCCGTCGACCGCAGCATTCACCGCCTGCGTGACACCGCCGCCCAGCGACGTGCCGTCCATCAGCGGACTGCCATCGGGCACCGGGTTCGTCACGGTGACCGTCGTCGAATTGAATGTCAACGTCGCGGTACGCGCCGCGCTGCCGGAACACGCGGCGACCATCGAGCCACACGCCGCACCGATCGCGCCCGAAGACGGCGAATCGCCAACGTCGCGGAAGGCATACGCCATCGCGTCGACACACGTGGGTGTGCCGCTCGACGTGTCGCTCAGCGCGACCGCGCCCGCGGCCGCACCCGCGTCCGCCGCCGAGCGCGCATCGCGCCTGAAGCTTCGCGTCGCACCGAGGTCGATCACGATGGCCAGGACGGCGAGGATCGCGATCATCGACAAGGCGACGAACGGCAGCACAGTGCCCCGGTCCCGAGCGTGACCTCTCACGCCTGTGCTTCGAATTTGGTCACTGACTCCGTCGACATGGTCGGCGTCATGGTGAACAACATGAACTCGATGGTCGCTTGCCGACTGGCCGTCACCTGCACCCTGTGCTCGCTGTCTGGGCGGCCATCGCTGCTGGCAAAGCACGTCGATCCGAAACTGATGCTGTCGCCGCTCGCGGTGCGCACGAGCGACTTCGTCCTGTCGTTCGGCGTGGCCGCCGTGCCGGCCGGATAGACGTAGGCGACGCAGATCCTCCGCGTTGCGACAGATGATCCCAATTCGCCCTCGCTGGCGGACTGGGTGACGTCAGCCACCTGCGTCAGCCAGCAGTCGAGCGTGGCCGAACCCGACCCGCAGGTCGCCGAGGAGACGGCGAGCGTGGCTCCGAACCGGGACCCTTCGCGAACGCCGTTCGTGGCGGCCAGCTTCTGGTTCCACGCCAGCCCGCCGGTGAACATGCCGAGCAGCAGCATGACCAGCAGGGGAAACGTGATCGCGAATTCGATGAGGACGGCGCCTGAGTCTCCGGCCGCGCGGGGTGAACGTGTCATGTCAACACGTTCAGCGCTGGGTATGGCCCGGGCGTTACAACAAGTTGCTCAGACCTCGGAGGTCACGAGCTCGGACTGCCTCGCCCACCTCCCGGGTCTGCCGGCTTCTTTCCGTTGTTCGGGTGATCGCTGGCGGCCGAGTCGCTCTCGGGCTTGCCGGTGTCGTCGGGCTTGCCAGTGTCGTCGGGCTTGCCGGTGCCCGCCGGGTTCTTCGCGTTCGAGCT
>JAXDQG010000659.1:0-6999 GCA_034667945.1 Acidimicrobiia bacterium
CGTGCCGTTGGAGGCGATGGCCTTCAGGAACAGGCCGCAGAGGAAGTCCAACTTGACCGCCTGACGGGTGACCGCTTGGAGCACGAAGCGGGGCAGGAAGCCCGAGGCGGCGTAGAAGGCCCTGGCCTTGTCGATGTCGCGGTAGACGAGGACGTTCTCCCACGGCACGAAGGCGTGCTCCCAAACCAGCACCGCGTCGTTCTCGTCGAAGCGGCTGGCCAGCGGGTTGTCGAACGGCGCACCGGATTTGCGTTCGTAGGAGGACCGGCACACCAGCTTCTGGCCGGGCGTGCCCATGGGGATGAAGGCGACGAGGGCGAAGTCCTCGGTGCGACCCTCGACGAGTCGGGCAGCCGAGCCGGAGTTTTGCGCCACGAAGGTGCCATGGGTGAGCGCAGATCCGGTTCCCATCATCTTGGCGCCGCTGATGTAGACGCCGCCGTCGACCTCTTCTTCGACGTGGAGGTAGACGTTGCGGGTGTCCTCGAGCGGCTTGTTGCGGTCGACGGGGGGATCGACGAGCACGTGGTTAAGAAAGAGGCATTGTCGGGCGTAGTCGGCGTACCACCGGGCCGCGTTCGCCTCGAAGGGCTGGTAGAAGCCGGGATCAGCGCCGAGCGAGGCCATGAAGGAGGCTTTGTAGTCCGGGGTTCGACCCAGCCATCCGAAGGACGTGCGGGCCCATTGGGCGATGGCGTCACGTGAGGCCAGCAGGTCGGCGGCCGAGTAGGCGGGCGCGAAGAAGCGCATCGTGCGGTGCCCTTGGCGGTCGACGGTGGTGAGGACGTCTCGCTGCTGCGGGTCGTGGAGGGTGTCGTAGAGCCGGGCGATGGAACGAGCGGCGTTGCGGAAGGCGGGGTGGTTGACGACGTCCCTGACGCACTCGCCGTCCAGCCAGATCTCACGCCCGTCTCGCAGGCTGTCGAGGTAGGCCGCCCCCGTGAGCGGCTGACCGGTCGCGTCCATTCGCTGGAGCGTAGGTGCGTTCGCTCTTGCCGGGGTTCCGCCTCCCGGGCGGAGGCAAACCTCCGCCCGGGCGGCAGCATCCTTTTCATCGGCGTCCCGAGGGCGGAACCTGAACCGCGTGCACCGGGATTCATCAGCTTTGGGGAAGGGGCTCGCTCGGTGGTCGGTTGGCTCGCAAGCGGTCACGGCTGTGAACGGCAGCATGTCGGAGCACCTCGGCACAGTGGCTCCTGGCTCCCCTGGTGCAAACCCGAGTGGCCCTGCACCCGAGCTGCACCCCCTGGCCCCAGCCTGCCAAGTGTGGCCGATGACCAGCTCAGCGACGGGCCGGTTCCTTGATCCTTCCCCCACCGCGCCGTCCCAGCGATCTCGTCGGCACGGGCGGCGCATTCTCTACGATCTCGCTCATCAGCTGTTCGATGCGCTGGCGCTCGCCCTCGTCCACCGCCTCCGCCCCATACGCAGCCCGGCTCAACACCACCCCGACTTCACCCAGACGCGGATCGTCCAGCACCTCTTCACCCAGCACTCGCGTGTATTCCACCGGCGTCTCGCTGCTTCGACGGCGACGCCCTCGGCGAGCGCCGAGATCCTCCACCCGGGCGAAGAGCGCCTCCTCCCAGCGCACCGCCCGCCGACGCCGTACGCGACCGACCAGGATCACCAGCAGCGCCACCACGACAACCGCCACCCCAGCGCCGATGAGCCACGGCAGCGCCCGCGCTCGCGGGCTCGGGGCCGGCTCGCCTGACAAGGGCACCGCGGCCGTCGGATCGAACGCCTGCCAGCCAATCCCCGGGAACCACACCTCGACCCAGGCGTGCGCGTCCCTCGATCGAACCACGAACTGATTGCTGGACCAGCTTCGCTGACCAGGGGCATAACCCACGCCAAGGCGAGCAGGAACGCCCACCGAGCGCAACATCACCGCCAAGCTCGTGGCGATCTGCTCGCAGAAACCCCGCCGGTCCACGAACAGGAACCGATCGATGGCGTCCGCCCCGTCCGGCAAGGGCGGGATGTCGAGCGTGTAGGTGGTGTTGTCGCCGATCCACCGCTCGAGCGCCTTGATCTTGTCGTACGTCGTCGGTTCAGCCGAGGTCACCTCATGAGCCAGGTCCAAGGCTCTCCGCGAAAGCGCAGCGGCGTCCAGGTACTGGGCCCGGATGGCATCGGGCAATCCATCAGCCATCGTCAGCGGGTCGGCGCGACGCAAGAGATCAGCATCCACGACCGGTCGGCTGCTGACGACGGCGTAGCGGGCGCCGGGGCCGAGCGGTTTCGCCAACGTCGTTGTTCCGTCGGCCTGCGTCCGCGGTCGCCCGATGGGCGGGACGTACTGCACCGCCCGATAGGCCCCGAACAGCAGATCGGAACCCCCCGCCACCACCGTGAACACCTGGAGCAAATTCTGCCGCTCCGCCGAAACCCCGCCGGCCGATCCGAGGTCCCAGGGGTCGTCCACACCGTTCAAGAGCGGGGTCCTCGTCCAGTTCCGCCCGTCCCAGGTGTCGTAGCTGGTGCCGCGCCAGAAGTCGGGGGCGGCCGCCTGCACCCGCATCACCACCTGGTCGCTCAGCTGGAAGCGTCGGCCGACGTCCAGCCGGTCCGATGACTGATACGTCCCCAGCGACGTCGGGACACGACCCGAGCGTGCCACACCGTCCCAGAAACGATCCGCCGATCTCCCGGTCAACCCGCCATGAGCCGGCGGTCTGACGAACTCGGCTGCCAGAGCGGCTACCACTGCCAGCAGCGCCGCGGCCGCCAAGCCCGAGCCCATCAGCCGACGACCGGTGCCCGCAGGCCGCGTCACGCCGGTCCCGGGGCGAGCCCGCTGAGCCTCGTTGGTGAACACCAGGCCCAACACCACCGCCGGCAACCAGAGCCCAAGCAGCAATGCCAGCGACGTCCCGTCATGCCGGACGGCAGTCACGAATGCATGGGCAACTGCGACCGCTGTCATGCCCAGTGCCGGCAGGAGCCCACGTCCTTCCCGCAGGACGACCGGGGCAGCAGCTGCGCCGGCCAGCGCACCGACGCCAACCAGCAGGTCCCAACCGTGTTGTGACCACAGGCCGGAGTGGGCCTGCAGGGCCACCGCCGCGACGACGGACGCGAGCACCGCCAGGCGGGCCGCGCCCGCAGGCCCGAGCGCCGACCAGCTCACAGGCCCGAGCCCTGACCAGACGCCCCGCCGCGCAGTCCTCATGAACGCCCCACCCAGCGCGAGCCCCCAACACCCACCACGAGGTAAGGCGTGCCCTCGGGAAGCACATCGGCCGCGGGCGGACGGTCACCTGTCTCGGCGACGGCCAAGCGTCGACCGACCTGGAGCGCCGATCCGGCCGGGGCGACGCAGCGACCCACGTCCTCGCGGGTCACCAGGACCAACGGGAAGCCGGCTTGCAGCACGCGACCGGCCACACCAGCGGCCAGCTCAGCCGCGGCCTCGGCCTCGTCGCCGGGCACCGGTCCCAGGTCGACCACCAGGAGGACGGACGGGCGATGGACTGCGTCGAGCTCTCGAACCATCAGCTGACCGGTCCGGGCCGTGAGGGGCCAGTGGACCCGTCGCGCGTCGTCGCCGGGCACATAGGGACGGGCGCCCCGCACCAACTCCCCATCGGTCGCTGCCAGCCGGGCGAGCTCCGCGTCGAACTCGGTCAGCGATCCCGGGTACGGAGGCTCGTCGACCGCCGCCGGCCGCGGCCCCACGAGGATCGGCGGCGAAAGCGGCACCGAAACCGTGCGGATCGCGCCAATCAGACCGAACGGAGCGCTGTGCTGAAGGGAGACCTGTATTGCGCCAAAGCGCCCGCGGCGCTCGGGCGTCGTGGGGAACTCCCCGCCGCCGGGGGCATCGACTCGGACCCACTCGGCCTCCCGCACCGAGGCCAAGCGCACGAGCAACGCCGCCCTTCGCCCGAGAACCTCGAGCCGGACCGGCGCCCTCTCTCCGACTGTGGCGTCCGCCGAGCAGTTGGCCACTACCCTGAGTCCTCGGCGCCGAAGCGCCACGATTGAGCACCCGGTATCGAGCACCAGCGCACCGGCCAGGGCCGCCAACAGCGCAAATCCGGGTCCGACCCCGGGCGCCAGCGCCGGGATGCGGGCCGCCACCACCAAGCCCGCCAGGGCGGCCAGACCCCCGGGGTGGACCCGCAATTGCAGACGCGACGCGTCGCCCTGACGGGAGGGCGCCCCGTCGCTACGACGCCAGGGCGCCCGCAAGCTCACGGTACCGGCACGGGAACAGAGCGGAGCACGTCGTCGATGACGCGGCGGCCCGCAGCGACGGAAGAAGGCCCACCCCGCACATCGAGTCGGTGGGAGAGCACGGCGGGAGCTGCCGCCTTGACGTCGTCGGGCGTCGCGTATCCCCGACCGTCGAGCGCGGCCAGGGCCCGAGCCACCCGGAAGAGCATCTGGCTGCCACGTGGACTGATGCCCACGACGACATCGGGGTGGTGACGGGCGGCATCGACCACGTCGAGCACGTAGTCGACCACCGGCGAAGCCACATGGAGCTGCTCGAGCTCGGAGCGGGCCTCGAGCAGGTGGGCGATGGAGGCGACCGGCTGCAGCTGGGCGAGCGCAGCCGCGCCACCTTCGCCCAGCACCACGGCGCGCTCCGCCTCCCGTGCCGGCAGACCTAGAGACACGACCACCGCGAAGCGATCCCGCTGGCCCGGCGAGAGGGGGAAGGTGCCGGCATCGGTCTGGGGGTTCTGCGTTGCCAGCACGCAAAAAGGCACGGGCAAAGGTCGCACCGCGCCGTCCACGGTCACCTGCCCCTCGGCCATGGCCTCGAGCAGGGCCGACTGCGACCGCGGGGTCGCCCGATTGATCTCATCGACCAACACGACGTGATGGAAGACCGGACCGGGGCGGAAGGCCCACTCCCCCGTGGCCGGGTTGAACACCCCGAACCCGGTGATGTCGGACGGCAGCAGGTCGGGCGTGCCCTGCACCCGTCCCACGGACCCACCCATCGCTGCAGCCAGCGCCTTGGCCAGCGACGTCTTGCCCACACCCGGGAGGTCTTCGATGAGGACGTGGCCACCCGCGAGCACAGAGGCGACCGTCAAGCGGACGGCGTCCTCTTTGTCGAGCACAACGGTCCCCACCCGGGCGGCGAGGGCACGGCCCAGGGCACCGGGGGGACCTTCCACGGGGTCCGAGCGTAGGGGCCGCCTCGGCCGTTTGCGCACGCGGCGCCTAGGGCGCGGTCCCCGCGCCATCTGCCACGACCAACGGGAACTTAGAACTCCGCTCGAACGGTGCGTCTTCGCGGCGTAGCGCCCGATGCGGCCGTAGCATCAGAAGCGCATTCCTCAGCCGGCACAAGCTGTTTTCGCTGTTCGCACAACGAGGAGCCCTCGTGAGCCGCACGTATTCGGAGAGCCACGACCTCACACCCGACGCCGATCCCGAGGAAACCCTCGAATGGTTGGAGTCGCTCGACGCGGTCATTGACCAGCACGGGCCCGGCCGCGCCCGCTTCCTGGTGAACCGCCTGCTCAAGCACGCGACCGGCCGCAACGTCGGGCTGCCCTCCACGGTCACCACCGACTACGTCAACACCATCGCCCCCGAGGACGAGCCATGGTTCCCGGGCGACGAGCACATCGAGCGCCGGGTCCGGGCCTACATCCGTTGGAATGCCGCCATCATGGTCTCGCAGGCGAACAAGCACGCTGATGGGATCGGGGGCCACCTGTCGACGTTCGCGTCCTCGGCCTCGCTCTACGACGTGGGCTTCAACTGGTTCTGGCGGGGCAAGAACGACGGCGAGCCAGGCGACCACATCTACGTCCAGGGCCACGCCGCGCCCGGTATCTACGCCCGAGCATTCCTCGAGGGGCGGCTCACCGAGGAGAACCTCGACAACTTCCGTCGCGAGATCGGCGGCGGACTGTCCTCCTACCCGCATCCGCGGCTGATGCCGGAGTTCTGGGAGTACCCCACGGTCTCCATGGGCCTCGGGCCGATCAATGCCATCTACCAGGCCCGCTTCAACCGCTACCTGCAGGATCGCCGCATCGACGACACGTCCGATTCCAAGGTGTGGTGCTTCGTCGGCGACGGCGAGACCGACGAGCCCGAGACGCTGGGGGCCCTCCACCTGGCCTCACGGGAGAAGCTCGACAACCTGATCTTCGTCGTCAACTGCAACCTGCAGCGCCTCGACGGCCCCGTGCGCGGCAACGGGAAGATCATCCAGGAGCTCGAGGGCATCTTCCGGGGCGCCGGCTGGAACGTGATCAAGGTGATACAGGGTCGCGCCTGGGACGATCTGCTCGCCCGGGATGTGAGCGGTGTCCTCATCGACAAGCTCAACACGACGCTGGACGGCGAGTTCCAGCGCTACACGGTCGAGACCGGCGACTACATCCGTGAGCATTTCTTCGGGCCGGATCCCCGCCTGCGGGAGCTGGTGAAGAACCTCTCCGATGATGATCTGCGCACGTTGCCCCGCGGCGGCCACGACTACCGCAAGCTCTACGCCGCCTACAAGGCGGCGGTCGAGCACCGGGGCAGCCCCACGGTGATCCTGGCCAAGACCGTCAAGGGCTGGACCCTCGGACCTGATCTCGAGGGACGAAACGCCACCCACCAGATCAAGAAGCTCACCCGTGAGCAGCTGCTGCTCATTCGTGACCGCCTCTATCTGCACGACGAGATCCCCGAGGACTTCGACGCCAATGACCCTCCGTACTACCGGCCGCCCGAGGACTCGGCCGCCTATCGCTACCTGATGGACCGGCGCCTGGCCCTCGACGGGCCCCTGCCGTCGCGCACCGTGCGGGTGCGCCGACCGCTGCCGCCGGTGTCCGCTCGGCCGTTCGACGAGCTCAGGGCCGGCTCGGGCAACCAGGCCGTGTCCACCACGATGGCGTTCACCCGCCTGCTGCGTTCGCTCGTGCGCGAGGAGGGATTCGGACGCCGGGTCGTGCCCATCATCCCCGACGAGGCCCGCACCTTCGGTATGGACTCGCTGTTCCGCGAGATCAAGATCTACGCCCATCA
>JAXDQG010000660.1:0-3297 GCA_034667945.1 Acidimicrobiia bacterium
GGTCCAACGACTACTTCGACACCGCTGGCACGGGAGTGGTGATCTGCCACCACCGCTCAGCCGGTCGCTCGGCAGGCCGACTGTCCCAGGCCCGGGCCCAAGACCCGTGAGAGGGGTCGCAGGCAGCGTGTTCACACCACCGGCGGCGCCACGGGCGACGAAAATGACTGGCCCCTATCCGGCGGGCTAGAGTTGACCGACCGGTCAAGTCGAAGTCTAGAAGTTTTCGGGAGAGCGCAGCATGACGGCCATCACCATCGACCCGGGCACCGGACGAAAGATCTTCAACACCCGAGCAGCCCAAGCGTCCGACAAGATCAAGGGTCACGGCTACGAAGTGGTGAAAGACACGTCGCTCACCACGCTGCCCGAGTACAAGCCGGGCGCGGTGTTCGACGCCGAGGAACAGGCAAAGTACAAGGCCTTCAAGGAGGCCCGTCGCGGCTCCGCCGACTACATGCCGATGGAGGGCCAGTTCGCCAAGTACCTCGAGGATCACTACTCGACCGCCCCGGTGGAGCGCGAGGCCCTGACCGACGAGTGCGACATCCTGGTCGTCGGCGCCGGCTTCGCCGGTCTGTTGCTCTGGTACAAGCTGTCGCAGGCCGGCTTCGACGATGTCCGGTTCTGCGAGCGGGGCGGTGACGTCGGCGGAACCTGGTACTGGAACCGCTACCCCGGCATCGCGTGTGATGTCGAGTCGTACTCCTACTTCCCGCTGCTGGAAGAGATGGAGTACTTCCCGACGATGAAGTTCGCCTCGGGCTTCGAGATCTTCGAGTACTGCCAGAAGATGGCGGAGAAGTTCAACTTCTATGACCGCTGCCTGTTCCACACCGCGGTGACCAGCACCGTCTGGGACGAGGACGCCCAGCGCTGGACGGTCTCCACCGATCGCGGCGACGCCATGAAGGCCCGTTTCATCATCCTGGCGAACGGCATCCTCACCAGCCCCAAGCTGGCCCGCATCAACGGGATGGAGAGCTTCCAGGGCGAGTCGTTCCACACCTCGCGGTGGAACTACGACGTCGATCTGCAGGGCAAGCGCATCGGCATCATCGGTACCGGCGCTACCGCCGTCCAGGCCATCCCCGAGCTGGCCAAGGTCGCCGGGGAGCTCTACGTCTTCCAGCGCACCCCCTCGACGATCGACGTCCGTGATCAGCGGGAGACGACCGACGAAGAGATCGAGTCCTGGAGGAACGAGCCGGGCTGGGCGCGGGCTCGCCGGGCGAGGTTCGCCAAGCTCGTCGGTCGTCGGGCCATCCAGGCCAACGACGACTTCCTGTCGGGCAAGATGGAGGCGCCGGTCCGGACCCGGAAGCCAGATTCGGAGCAGAAGCCGCTCAGCCAGTCCGAACAGGTCCAGCGCGAGCTGCAGGCCAACTTCCGGATCATGGAGCAGATCCGCGAGCGGGTCGACACCATTGTCAACGACCCCAAGACTGCCGCCGCTCTCAAGCCGTATTACCCCTATGGCTGCAAGCGGCCCACGTTCCATGACGAGTATCTGCCGACGTTCAACCTGCCCAATGTGCACCTGGTCGACACGGCTCCCTTGGGTGTGAAGGAGATCAACGAGCGGGGCGTTGTGCATGACGGCGTCGAGTACCCGCTCGACGTGTTGATCTACGCGACCGGCTTCGAATGGATGGCCACCTCCACCTTCAACATGGTGAAGGGCCGTGGTGGCCGCACCCTCGCCGAGAAGTGGACGACGCTCGGGACTCGCACCTACCTGGGCCTTCACACCGAGGGCTTCCCGAACCTGTTCATCATGACCGGTCCCCAGGGCGGCGGCGGCACCTTCAACTTCACCGATGCCATCGACGACCATGGCAACTACATCGTCTGGATGCTCAACACGATGCAGGACAAGGGCGTCAATGTCGTCGACGTGAAAGCGGACGACGAAGAGGTCTGGGCCCAGCACTGCGCCGAGGTCGATTCGGCCACTGCGCCGCTGCGTGACTGCATCTCGTATTACAACGGCCACGGCAACGCCCGGCCTGGCAGCCTGGCCTATTACGGTGGCGGCCAATGGCATAAGTGGCGGGTCAGGGCACAGGAAACCCTCAAGCCGTACGCGTTCAACTGAGGCAACTCAAGCCTCTCCGATCGGCAAGCCTCTCCGATCGGTAAGCCTCTCTGAGGCCTGACTCGGAACAGCCGCATCTGCCTCGAATTGTCGAGGCGGGTGCGGCGGTTTCGTCGCGTCCGAGCCCCGCCAGACCCCGGCTGTGCCTCGTTGCGCTAGGCGTCCCGAGGCTGAACCGAGTCCGATCTCGATCCAGCGATGGCGGAACTCGGCGCGGCGCGTTCGATCCGCGGGGCCCGAACCAGACTGCGAACGGTGCTCGCGATGGCCGCGGCGAGGACCCCTACCCCGGCGGCCACGAAGAACGGCAGCCGGTACGAGCCCAACACGCTGTCCCTGCCCACCCGGGCTTCGTGCAGCGCGCCGAGCACACCGATTCCCGCCACCGTGAGGATCTGCCGGGCCATCTGCTGGGTCGCGCCTGCCACCCCGTAATCCCCGGGATCCACCGCAGAGGTCACGGTGGCGGCGACCGGCGGCTCGAGCAGGCCCAACCCGAAGCCGGTGAGACCCAACACGGCGAAGATCACGGCTTCGCTCACTCCCGGACGGATGAGCACGAACGCTGCGGTTGCTGCGGCGACCAGCCCGGCGCCGGCCGTCATGACCTTGCGCTCGCCGATGCGCACGGCCGAGAACCCGGCGACCGGGCCGGCCAGGGCATAGAAGGCCGGCCGCCACGCCACCAGCACCGAGATCTTGCTGGTCGAGAGCCCGAGCGCTTCGTGCAACAACTGGGGCGTCAGCACGAGCACGCCTTGATAGCTGAAGGTGCACAAGCCGCCAGCCAAAATCGGCGCGGCGAAGTTCCGGCGCCGCAAATAGCGCAACGGCAGGAGCGGATGAGCGACCCGCCGCTCCCACTTCAGGAACGCCCAGGCCGACAGCGGCCCCAGGATGAACGCGAACACCACGGCCGGATGACCCCAGCCCCAAGCCGGCCCGCGGTTGACCGCCAGCACGAGCGCCGTCGTGGCCAACCCGAGCAGGACGGTGCCGACGATGTCGAAGCGGACACCTCGCACCCGCGGCGAGTCGGGCAACACCAGCGCGGCGGCCACGAGAGCCACGACGATCAGGACGGTTTGCCCGAAGAACAAGACCCGCCAGGTGGTGGCATCTGCCAGCGGGCCACCGGCGGACACGCCGATGACCGGCCCCACGGCCATGACCAGACCCCACCAACCCAGCGCCTTCAC
>JAXDQG010000661.1:0-3255 GCA_034667945.1 Acidimicrobiia bacterium
CGATGCTCGTGGCATGACCATAACGAGTGTCCCGATCACCGTCTTCGCCCGTACAACGTCCAGCCCCGCCCACACCTACCAGGTCATCGTGCCGATCGACCTCGCCCAGGTGTTCAAGCCCTGGGGGCCTTTCCCCGGCGTCGCGGAAGTGCGCGACCAGAGCGGCCCCTGGAACCGGCCGGGGATGTCGCGCCAGACGTGGTTCACCGACGGCTCCAAGGCCGACGAGCGGCTTACCGAGATCGCGGAGGGGCACGGGTTCGCCTACGAGCTGAGTGGCTTCACCAACGTGCTGGCCAAGCTGGTCTCCGGGGTGCGCGGCGAGTGGTCGTTCCTGCCCGACGGGACCGGCACGTCGATCCGGTGGACGTACGACTTCCGGCCGCTGCCAGGCCGCCGCTGGATCGTCGCGGGACCGTTCAAGCAGCTCTGGATCCGCTACATGCGCGCTGCACTCACCAGGATGGTGACCGTGGTGCAGGAAACGCCCAAGGGCATCATGGAGGAGTGAGCGACCTGAGCTTCGGCGCCGTAGTTGTAAGTGCCCTAAGCGGTGAGGCGGATGAGTCGTTTGCAGCAGAGGACAGCGGTAAGTCCGAGACTGGCCCCTGGCGTTCCTCACCCGTCCCGACCACCCGTCACCACCCATCATCTTGTTGCTGCTTGTGGCGTGAGCTCTGTGGGTGGGCCGCGCGGAGCGTGGCGCGCGTTGCCCGCACTGGAGTTGGGGTAGCCGGGTGGCATGGGGAGATGGGAATGCCGGGTGGTGGTCTCGGCGATGGGTGCGCTGGACGGCTGTTGTGGTCGTGTGGCTTGTTGCTTACGGGGCGGCCGCGGTGGTGTGGCGCGCCCTCGAAGGCAAGACATGGCTCGACGCGCTTTTCTTCGTCGCCCTCGTGGCCGCGGTCAATATGGTGGCGCAGTGGGTGGCGAGCCGGGTCAAGAGGAAAGTAGCAGCGCGTGACGGCTGAGTGAGCCAGGCCCCAGCGGGGCTGGCCCTTCGGGCGCGCAGCACCCCCAGGTGGCCAGAGCGCAGGGGAGGCCCCTCACTGGGCGAGGGTAAGGCTGGCCGCTTCGCGGCCGCTGGCGTGTAGTGCGGAGCGGGGGCGTCAACCGTCGCAAGAAGGGTGCCGCGAACACCCTGGCCGCGCTCAGGTCGATCCGGGCCGCTCGCCCGGACGACGCCCCGATGTACGTCATCCTGGACAACCTGTCCGCTCACAAGAGCGACACCATCCGCCGCTGGGCGAAGAAGAACAGGGTCGAGCTGTGCTTCACGCCGACCTACGTGCGGCACGTATCAGCCGTCCCGGCCGGAAGGTCGCGGTGGTGGACACCGTGGGAGTGGGCACGGCAGCCGGGCGATGGCGCACCCCGCCTCGATCACGCAGGATGCGCCTACCTCAGCCAGCCGCTCCGGCAGGCCGGGACCCGGCCTGCCGGATTCTCGCGCAGCTGGTCAAGCCGGCGAAATCGACGACGATCCGTTGGCCGGACTGTCTTCCGTTTCGACCACGGGGGCGCAGAGGACTCCTCGGTCTGGGAAGGTGTGCGTGTCGCATTCCGGGGATCCGGTGAGCCTGCGGCCCGTCATCACGGACCAGGCGTCAACGACTGCACCGAAGCCCTGCAGGCGTTACTCGTCGAGGAACTGAATGGCGTGCTTCAGGAACCGCTCGGGATACTGGAACTGCGCTCCATGCCCGGCATCGGGGTAGATCAGCAGCTGAGCGTTGGGGATGTTCTGGGCGAGGTGCCAGGAGTTGATCGAGGCGATCATCACGTCGTTCTCGCCGTTGAGGACCAGCGTCGGCTGGGTGATCGCGTTCAGGAAGGCATAGGGATTCTCGCCCGGCAGCGGTTCCGCGTAGGCGATGATCGCTTCGACCTGCGCCTGCGCGACTTCGGGCGAGCTCGGCGTGTCCTGGTCGGCCCGCTGGTGACGCCGCTCCCAGAAGGCCCGGCCGGCTTCGATCGCGGCTTCCGAGCGGCCGAAGAACAGGAAGAGGAAGTTCTCCAGGACGTGGACCGGATTCAGCGCGTGGTCAGGCACCTGGGGGTCACTCGTCGGGTCCCCGCCTCGGAGGCCGGTGCCGAGCAGGAGGAGCTTGCGCACCAGCTGAGGGTGGCGCAGCGTGACCTCCTGTACCTGGAAACCGCCGATCGAGAAGCCGAGCAGATCGACCTGCTCCAGCCCCAGCGCCCGGATGACCGCGGCGATGTCGTCGGCCATGTCCTCGATCCGGTTACGCGGCGTGCCGGATGACGAGGCGATGCCGCGCCCGTTGAACAGGATGACCTCGCGGCCTTCGGCCAGGCCGTCGGTGAGCAGGGGGTCCCAGTGGTCCATCCCTCCGCGGAAGTGCTGGACCAGGAAGATCGGGACGCCGGAGGGCTTGCCCCAGCGCCGGTAGGCGAACCGGTCGCCGTCGACCTCGATGTACTGAGTCGGTGCGGTCACATGCGTGTCACTCATGGCCTGAGCCTTTCTGGAGGGGGTGAGCAATACGATGACGATCGTAATTTAAAAAGTCAAGCCCTTTGATGTCGATCGACATCTATGTACGCTTGACCGTCGAGCGTCAACCGACGAAGGGACGGCTGGACATGCGGGTCACCAAGGCACAGGCAGAGCAGAACCGGGCCCACATCGTCGCGACAGCCGCCAGGCTGTTCCGTGAGCGTGGATACGACGGTGTCGGCGTGGCGGAACTGATGGCAGCCGCGGGGTTCACTCATGGCGGGTTCTACAAGCACTTCCGCTCCAAGGCCGACCTGATGGCCGAAGCGTCCGCAAGCGGGCTCTCGCAGACTGCGGCATGGACAGAAGGCCTGGATGCCGCCGAGTTCGTCGAGCGCTACGTCTCGCGGGAGCATCGCGACGGGCGCGGCGACGGCTGCACCATCGCGGCCCTCAGCGGCGACGCCGCACGCCAGCCGGCGGACATCAAAACAGAGTTCGCAGCCGGGATCGAGAAACTGCTGACGGCCCTTCGGCCCCAGAGTGATACGCCGGGCGATGCGGACCAGCGCGCGACCCGCACCATGGTGATCGACATGCTCGCCCACTCGGTCGGCGCGGTCATGTTGTCACGCGCATGCCCGGATGGTTCTCCGCTGGCGGACGAAATCCTCGATGTCTGCCGCAAGGAGATTCTCACGTCACTGGCACACGGCAACAGCGCCCAGCCGGCGGCACGGAACCCAGAAGCCTGACCACAGTCGACCGACGCAAGCCGCACCACCCCACGGTCA
>JAXDQG010000662.1:0-3762 GCA_034667945.1 Acidimicrobiia bacterium
CCACAACCGAACGTCTGCGGCACGGTGCTGGCTACCAGCAGATTCGGTGGCAGCTCGACCCAGGCGGTGAGCCCCTGCGCCCCCGTCGGCGCCAGCCGGATGCCGATGTTGTGCCGAGCGGCCAGGCGAGCGACGACCGTCAGGCCGAGCTGGGGAGCGGGTGACCGATCGTTGAGGGCCTCGCCGCTGAGGCGGCCGTTGACGACCTTCAGATCGCCGGCCGACATGCCCATCCCCCCGTCGGTGACGGCGAACAGCAGCCGACCTTCCTGCGTGCTGGCCGAAACCACGACGGAGGTCTCCGGCGGTGAGTAGCGCAGGGCGTTGTCGATCAGCTCCGCCAACAGGTGGACCACGTTGGCAATCGCCCCGCCCTGGATCGCCGTGGACGGGATCGGCCCGAACTGCACCCGGGTGTACTGCTCGGTCTCCGAGGCGGCCGCATGGGCGACCTCCAACGCAGGAGCCGGGTTCTTCCAGGCACGAGGCGAATCAAGGCCCGCGATGACCAGCAACGATTCGGCGTTCCGCCGCATCCGTGTGGCCAGGTGGTCCATCTGGAACAACGCTGCCAAGGCGTCGGGATCGGCCTCGTGCTGCTCGAGTTGGTCGATGAAGCGGATCTGACGACCCACCAGGTTTTGGCTGCGTCGGCCGAGGCTGATGAACAGCTGCTCGTTGGCCTTCCGGGTCTCGATCTGAGACTCGAGGCCCTCGATGGAGGTACGGACCAGCGAGTTGAAGGTGTCGGCCAGGTCCCCGAGGTCACGGGTGTCGGCAACAACCGGCTCAATGACGGGGAGCTCATGAGTGGAGGGATCCGTGGCCCGGAGGCGGGCGGCGGCATCAGCCTCACGCTCCTGCAGCCGCCGAATCGGTCGGCGGGCCAGCCTGGGTGTCACCAGCACCGCCACCAGGGCGGCTATGAGGCCGACGCCCAGCATCGTCAGCAAGAGGTTCCGGGCCCGATCCGCCGCCGCGGCGCCGTCGGCCGCGGCTGCGGCCCGCTCGCCGGCGGCCTGCTGGTCAGCGATCTTGAGGGCGGTTTGCTGGCGGTTGAACGGCGGATCGATCCGGGTGGACAGCACGGTCCGACGGGCTGCGAGGTCGGTGCCGCGCGTGAGCGGCAGCAGGCCCTCCCGGACGGCCTTCCAGAACTCGGTGCCCGCCTGGTCGGCGTCGATCACGAGCGACTTGTGAAGCGGACCGCTGGTCAGCACGGCGTTCCAGTACAGGTGGCGGTCGCGATAACGGGCCTCGAGCTGGTCGAGTCGGTCGGACAGCGCCTTGACCTGGCCGGCGTCGGTCTCCAGGGTGAGCTGTCGCGCCACGAGGTAGGCCTCAGTGAGGTTTTGAGCGGAGGACGACACGTCGGCGGTGACCTCGTAGGCCACCGCGGCCCGATGGTTCCAAGAGCCGTCGATGCCGACACGGGCGATCTGCTGCCGAGCGAGCCCGACGGTCAGCGCCAGCACTGCGAGCGGTAGGACCACTGCCCACAGCACCGCACGTCGTGTATCGAAGCGCTTCATGAAGGGGCTTCTCCGGTTGGTAGAACTCGTCGGCTCGGTGTGTGCGAGCGGCTCATGGCCAACGATGGCCGGAGGACCGATGGGCTCAGCGGCAATGGGCTCGACGGCAACCGGGTCCGCGGCGATGCGCTCCCCCGAAGAGGGCGCCGGGGACTGCTCGGGCGAATGCGGGAGCGGCGGGGTGATGCTGGAGGCGTCCTTGCCCCGGCCGCGCCGCCCGGTTCCCTTGTCTCGGCGGCCCATCACGCGGCGTCGACGCTGGTCCGGGCGATGATGCGCGCCCTGATCATCTCCAGCAGGGCAAGCAGGCACTCGCGCCCCGACGCTCGAGAACGGGCGTCGAAGTGCAGGATCGGTGTGTCGGGGCCGACAGCCAGCGCCTCGCGCACGTCCTTCACCGGGTGGAAGGGAGCGCTGTTGAACTGGTTGACCGCCACGATGAACGGAATGCCACGCGACTCGAAGTAATCGACCGCCGGGTAGCAGGCGTCCATCCGGCGGGTGTCGACGAGGACGATGGCGCCGAGGCATCCGGTGACGATGTCGTCCCACATGAAGGCGAAGCGGTCCTGTCCAGGGGTCCCGAACACGTACAGCACCAGGTTCTGGTCGATGGTGATCCGGCCGAAGTCCATGGCGACCGTCGTGGTGGTCTTGCCAGGAGCGATCGACGCACCATCGACCGATTGGCCGGCGTCGGTCATCACCGCTTCGGTCACCAGCGGCACGATCTCCGAGATGGCGCCGACGAACGTCGTCTTGCCCACACCGAATCCGCCCGCGACGACGATCTTGGCCGACAGCGGCGGGGCCATGCTGGGCGCCTGCGGCGTCGCCTCAGCCGGTCTTGTGTGTCCGACGGGGTGCAAGGTGCTCATCCGCTTCCCTCCTCTGCTCAGGCCATGAGCGCAACGACCGCCCGTTTGCCGACGGGCGTACTCCGCGCTCTCGTTTGGGTCGTCCTCTCCTTTCGGCGCATTTGCGTCAGTTCTTGAGGAGACCGTTCATCGCAAAGCTGCAGAAATGGTGCCTGGCGGCGCGACCGGGGAGCGCCTATGCGGTGGACGGATTTCCGACAAGGACACGCTCGGTGGCCGGCTCGTTCAGTCGGCGCGCATCACCGTGCCCGCCCGTTCAGTCTTCTATTCAGTCTTCTATCGAGCGCCGATGCTTCTTGATAGCGGAGCGCTTGCGCTTTGCTTCCAGCCTTCGCTCCACCGCGCCACGGGACGGACGTGTGGTCCGACGCGGCCGCGGTTCGTACAACGCGCCGGCCAGGCGGCTTCGGAGCCGTTGCAAGGCCAGTTCGCGGTTGCGCAGCTGCGACCGTTCGTCATCGGCGGCTACCCGCACAACCGGTCCGAGACGATGCATGAGGCGCGCCCGCTGCGGCTCCGTCAACGACTCCGAGTTGGCGATGTCGAAGGTGACCTCCGCCCGGGTGGACGAGCGGTTGGCGTGCTGTCCGCCGGGGCCCCCCGATGGCGTGAACCGCCACTGGAGCTCGTCGAGATCGACCGTGCAGTCGTCGGTCACCTGCAGCACATCAGGCACACCACCTAGTGTGACGCCCATGAGCCCGCCACCCGTGCTGCTTCTCCATGGCCTCGCCACCTCGGCCGCCCGCACCTGGGGCGAGAACGGTTGGCTCGAGCTGCTGGCCGACGCCAAGCGCCCCTACCTGGCGCTCGACCTGCTCGGCCACGGCAATGCCGAAAAGCCGCACGAGCCGGAGGCCTACGAGGCTCTCGAACAGCTGGTGGTCGACCAGCTGCCCGACGAGCCGGTCGACGCCATCGGCTTCTCCATGGGAGCTCGCACGGTGCTGGCGATCGCGGCCCGCTATCCCGAGCGTTTCCGCAAGATCGTGACCGCGGGCGTCGGCCGCAACCTCTTCGAGGTCGACAAGGAGCGGGCCGCGTCCATTCAGCGGGGCATCAACGGCAAGCCTGACGACGAAGATCCGTCATCGCAGTACTTCAGCCAGCTGGCCGAGTCTCCCGAGATCGACCGCGATGCGCTGTCGGCCCTGCTCCGGCGGAAGAACGGCTGGCCGGTGAACCGTGAGGTGCTGAAGGCGGTAACCCATCCCGTGCTGGTGTGCATCGGCGATGGCGACTTCGCCGGTCCCGGCGATCCGCTGGTGGAGGCGCTCCCGAACGGCACGCTGAAGGTGTTGCGCCGGGCCGATCACTTCTCGACGCCCAAGGACTTCAACTTCATCGACGCC
>JAXDQG010000663.1:0-5780 GCA_034667945.1 Acidimicrobiia bacterium
GCTGAGCGATTTTGCGGATTGATCCCAGGAGGCGGCACCGAACGGAACTATCCGTTGAGCGAGTCCGTCCGCGATTGCGGATGTGAGCCGGAAACGAGTAAGCGGCTTTATTTGCGATTTGTCCTCAGCCCTTGCCGCATTCTCTTTCTTCTCGGCGTCCCAGGCGACGATCCGGAAGGCTTGGTCGAGATCGATCGCCGCCAAGCCCTGATATACCGTTGTGTTGGGCTCGAGCGAGTCGGCGAACAAGCGCAGGGCGAGCAAGGCGTCGGCGATATTGCGGTCCGGGCGCGGCTCCTCCACCGGTTCGTCGGGCGGACGCGCGGGGCGTGGGTCCTCCACCGGCACCGCTGGCGGCGCGTCCCGCGGCATCAGGTGTAGCCACATAGCCAGCCGTCGTAGCCAGGAGCGGCGAGATGTCGACGTACGGGGAGATGTGTTGAGAGACCGCATCGTAAAGTGCTCAACGTCTCAACTCGGCTTACGCCACTCACGGAGACGCAACCCGGCGCCGCTATATACAGCGTCAGTCAGATGCTTTGAGACGAGCCATGATCCTCTGAGCCAAAGTAAAGACAGTCGACCCGTCAAATCCGCAGTGGCGGCGATCCAGTCAGATGCACTCTGTGCCTGATTTTGGACTCCACCCGAGCTGCGGACGATCGACTGCGCCGACCAGCCGTCGATGGTGCTCTTCACATCCGTCCACTGCTGCACCCAGTCGTTGTACATGTTGTCCGCAACGTCGTTGACATCCGGCGGCCCACTGTCATTGCCAGAATCTGCCATGGCGCGGACGCTACCAGTCACCGCCTGGGCCGCGGTCCGCAATTTTCGGCGGCGGTTCACCTCTATTCAACAAATGTCAGGAGACGGCAGCGCGCGCGATTGAGGAGATGTCTGTCGGGCGCGCTCGGGTTGCGCGGCGTGCGAGACTCGGGGCCGAGATGCTTCTCCTTTCAGCCCAACTGCGAGAAAGCGCGACCCGAGCATCGATAGAGGTCGGCCATGTCGAAGTTCACCCGTGGTTTTACCGGACGGCTCCACCGCGAACGCGACGTCCGCTTGCCGCCTGGCCAATACGACACCGGCTCGAACTGGCCGGTGCTGACCGCGGAGCCCACGCCCAGGCTGGACACCGCGCAATGGTGGTTCGGCGTCGAGGGCCTCGTCGAGCAGCCGACCCGGTGGAGCTGGGACGAGATCCACGCCCTCCCCCAGTCGACGTACGAAGGCGACATCCACTGCGTCACCTCGTGGTCGAAGCTCGGGATGACGTTCACCGGCGTCTCCGTCGACACCGTCCTGGCCATCGCCAAACCGCTGCCTTCCGCTGCCTTCGTCCTCGCCATCAGCCACACCGGCTACACCACGAACCTGCCCCTTGCTGACGTGACCAACGGACGGGCGTGGATCGTCTGGGACGTCGACGGCCAGCGACTGCCTGTGGATCAGGGGGGTCCTGCCCGTCTGCTGGTGCCGCACCTCTACTTCTGGAAGAGCGCCAAGTGGATCGCGTCGCTGCGTCTCCTCGAGCACGACGAATCGGGCTTCTGGGAGCGCAACGGCTATCACGACCGCGGCGACCCCTGGCTCGAGCAGCGTTACCAGGGCGACTGACCGATGGCGACGCGTAGCCCCGCGACCAGCTGGCAGACCGCAACCGTTGTCGGCATCCACCGCGAGACCGACCGAGCGAAGACCTTCCGACTGCGCCTCGAGCGCCCGACTCTTCACGTTGCCGGGCAACATTTCGTCATCAGGCTGACCGCGCCCGATGGCTACACCGCCATGCGATCGTTCTCGGTGGCCTCGGCGCCGGACGGTACGCCGGAGCTGGAATTCACCGTGGAGCGGCTCGACGAGGGCGAGGTGTCGACGTTCCTGAATGACGTCGTAGAGCCGGGGGACGAGCTCGAGCTGCGCGGCCCGATCGGAGGATGGTTCGTCTGGGAGGGGACGACGCCGGCGTTGCTGCTGGGCGGTGGCTCGGGGGTCGTCCCGCTGATGGCGATGCTCCGGCTGGCGCGTCGGACGGGCCGTTCCGATCTCGTCAGGGCGATCTTCTCGGTGCGCTCCCCCGCCGATCTCTACTACGCCGCAGAGCTGCCGGGCCCGGAGACCACGGTCGTCTTCACCCGAGAAGCCTCGCCAGCGACCACGCGGTCGCCGGGGCGCCTCACGAAGGAAGACATTCCCGTCCGGTCCGCAGCTGGCGCGACCGCGTATGTCTGCGGCTCGACCGGCTTCACCAACACCGCCACCGATCTGCTCATGGGCGCCGGGTGGGGGGCGCAGGACATCCGGGTGGAGCGCTTCGGTCCGACGGGCACCTGCTGAGTTGCCTCGGCCAAGCAGTCGAGGACATCGGCACCGTCGCGTGTCGACAACACCACGCAGAGCGATTACCAGGACAAACTCGACCCGCGACAGCCAGGTTTTCGCTCGTGTTCAGCTCGCTCCCGAGAGATCGGCACGACCACCGAAAGTCAATGCCGGCGGTCTCTTCTGGCGATGACGATCTGCCGCCAGGCCTCGATGACGAGATCGGACCGAAGGATGACGCCCCGAGGGTCGCGATCATCGGTCAGCACCTCCAGCGTCCGCTGGTCGTCATCGTCCAGGCGTTCGCCGAGCTGGGTTTGCAGACGACGAAGATGACCGAGCGCCAATCGACGAGCGTCGTCCGACAACGGGGGATCGAGGCGCACGCTGGCGCGGCGTGAGCCGACCATGTCCAGCCCCGCCGCTTGCACCATGGCGGAAAGATCCTTTGACGGGACCGATTCTCTCAGGCCCGCGCGCATGGAGCCGAACCAGTCCTCGCCGGCCCGGTCCAGCCGGTCGACCAGACCGGGACGGCCGAGGCCGAGCGATTCGGGCAGCACCCGCATTGGCCGGGCCATCTCGACAATGGCAATCAGACCTGCCGGCTGGAGAAGATCCCGCAGGGCACGCAAGGCAGCGACCTCGTCTCCGACGTGGTGAAGTGACATCGAGGCCCAGATGAGGTCGGCGGGCTCGAGCCCTTCGAGGCCATCGGCCAGATCGGCCAGATGTGTGCCCACCCGTCCAGCCAGTCCCCGCGCGGCAGCGCGTTCCACCGTCCGCTCGAGCATCGCCATCGAGCTGTCAACCGCAACCACCTGTGCGCCAGGAAAATTCGCCGCCAGTGCGCACGTGCCGACGCCCGGGCCACTGCCGATGTCGAGCACACGCCCCACGGCTGGCACCTCCGGACCCCTTAGCTGGTCGACCCAGGCCAAGGTGTCGGTGACGAAGTCCAGCAACACCTCGCCCTCCAGCTCGGCGTGGCCGGCCATGGCCCGCCAGTCAGCTTCGCCAAGGTGGACGTGTCCGCGCTGACGGCCGTGCTCATGCCCTCGCTGATCGCGGGGATCGTGCTCATTCGCATGCATGTTCGTGACCCTACGCAGCGTTGGACGATTTGGCATACGATCTTGCCGATGAAGCAAGATCCTGACGGCAGCGGGACGCCGATAGAGGAGGTGGCGCGGCGGCGCATCCGCAGCCTCCGCCAATCGCGGGGCTGGACGCTTGACGACCTCGCCCGTCGGTCGGACATCGGCGCATCGACGATCAGCCGGATCGAAACCGGCCACCGGCGTCTCGCCCTCGACAACCTCGCCAATCTGGCCAAGGCCTTGGAGACCACCGTCGATGAGTTGTTGGCCGATGACAACGGCGAAGATGTGGTGATCCGGCCCAGCAGGGGCGAAGCCGGCAACGGCGCCGTGCACTGGCCGCTGACCCGATTGCACGACCCCTTGGGGCGCATAGTGGCCAAGGTCCGCATCCCCGCCTCCAGGAAGCGGCCGGACCCCCAGATCCACCCCGGCCGGGATTGGTTCTATGTGCTGGAGGGCACGGCTCGCCTGCTGCTCGGCGACCGCGAGTATCTCGTCGAGCCCGGGCAGGCCGCCGAGTTCAACACAATGACGCCGCATTGGATCGCGGGCCACGGCGGCCCCGTGGAGGTCCTCATGATCTTCGATCGCCATGGCGAGGAGGCCCACCTTCGTCCGGAAGGCCCCCGAGGGAACAGGCGCCCAGCTGCATCCGACTGAGGTCTGCCCGCACCGGGCAGGGAACGCTCACGCTCAACGGATGCCGATACGGGCATCAGCACCGGACGGCAGCCCGCCCACCAGGCGCGCCAGCGCATCCGCCGGCCTCGACAGCGGCTCGATGGTCCTCGTGACGAGCAGATCGGTGTCGACCCGGCCGTGTCGAACGGTGGGGCCGAACGGGCTCCAGAACGCCCCATCGACGGTCACGGTCAGCTCAGCGGGTATCTCCGCGTGCTCGAAAGAACGTCCCAGCCCCTGCTCGACAGCTCTCCCGCGCCGGATCACGGGCCGCACCACATGGTCCTCGTCGGCGACCCCGAGGCTCCGATGCAAGGCACAGAGGCGCTCGTGCTGCTCGGCGTCGAGGCGTCCGGCTTCGACGGTCGTGGCAATGCGAACCCGTATGCCGGCATCGACGAGCCGCGGGATGGCCGAGACGACCTTGGCGAAGTTCTGCGGACCACGAAGCTCGTCGTTGACGACCGGGTCGGGTGAGTCCAGCGAGATCTGCAGCGCAACCGGCACGGTGGCAAGGCGTCTGAGAAGGCGAAGGCGATCCGCCGTGAAGAGCGTGCCGTTGGTGAGGGCGACCGTCGGCAGGATGCCGCCCAACTCCAGGAGCAGCTCGGGCATGGCAGGCAGCAGAAAGGGCTCCCCTCCTGTCACCCCTAGGTCGGTGAAGCCCAGCTCGGCGGCCTGGCCAGCGAGGCGGATCATCAGAGCGGGATCCAGCTGCCGGCGCGCGGCGGCCGGCGCCGACTCCGTGAGGCAGTAGGCGCAGGCCAGGTTGCAGTGGTAGTTGCTGTAGAACCACAAACGGCCCCTAGAAAAGGGTTGCCTATCGCTCACAGCGGAAGACGCTACAACGACTGGAGGCAATGCATCGGAACCGGGGAGCCGAGATCTACTTGCATCGATTTCCGCCGATATCTCGACTGCGCCACGCGCTCCGGAAACAATGCAATAGCAAAGACCATCTCGCCTGATGGCTCGCTTCATCTCCCGCGTCTTCGCAAGAACTGCGTCGCTGAGCTTGCATACTTCTAGGGTTTACCGAGCTCATCCCGCCGGTCACCGCGCGCCTGGCGGGTTCAGCGGCAGGAAGCCTACGGAGGTGATGCGATTGGCGGTGTCGGCCGACGTCGGCAGCCCAAGCGCGCAGGCAAAGCGGTTCAGGAACAGCGTTGCGCCCACGGTCACGGTCAATTCGACGATCAGGTGGTCGGCGAAGTTCCGGCGCAACTGCTCGGCGCGTGCTTCGCTGACGGGCCCACGTCCGCTGGCCAACTCGTCGATCCAGGCGAGCAGTGCTCGCTCCGCCGGCTCAGGGACGAAGTCACCTACCGGTCGCTCACCCCGCAGGACTGCCACTTCGTCAGGCGAGAGACCAACGTCGAGCGCCACCACGGTGTGGGCGTCCACGCAATAACGACACTCGGCGGTCGTCGAGGTTCGCAGGATCACCATCTCCTTCAACCGTGCGGGCACGAGCGATGGTCCGAGGGCTGCCGCGATGAAGGGCAGGGTCGCTTCGCACAACTCGGGCACCTGAGCCAGGGCACCGACAATCGGGCCCGGATCACTCTGCGCAAACAGCTCCCGCAGCAACAACGGTGCCGACGATGCATCAATCAGCTGGACAAGCGGCATCCTCGA
The DNA here is from genome assembly GCA_034667945.1 of Acidimicrobiia bacterium. GTDB lineage: Bacteria > Actinomycetota > Acidimicrobiia > Acidimicrobiales > CAIXPF01 > JAXDQG01. Next base: position 5,748 of record JAXDQG010000663.1, read on the forward strand.
CAGACCTCCGATGAGCGCGGTTGCGTGGCGTCA
>JAXDQG010000664.1:0-12300 GCA_034667945.1 Acidimicrobiia bacterium
CGGGATCACCCCGAGCTCCCATTGACCGTGATGCCCACTCCGGGCACCCTCGCGGCCTTGGCCGGCATGCCGACTGGAAGTCGCTCGGGAGCAGCCATCGTGTCCCTTGCGCAACGGGGTCAGGTGATGAACGGCTCGTTCAGCCCACTACCAGGTGGCGCATGGGCGGCTGCCCGCCTCGACCAGTCACTCGTCGAGCAATTCGCCGACGGGGAGGCGACACTCACCTCGACAATCGGAGCGCCTCCCACGGGAAACACCTGGGTGGTCTCACCGGGCGACAACGTGAGCGTGCTGCGCTGGTTGGCCGATCGCGGCGTGCAGATCTTCTTTGTTCCCGACAACCTCACGCCGGCACCCCCCGACACCCCCTTTCGCATCAACGAAATCGACGGTCGACACGTGGGGGTTCGACTCGAGGGAGTGCGGTCGGCTCCTGGAATAGATGGTGCCCGACCGGCGCCGACAGTGGCCGACGCGCATCAGCTGTTGGCCCACTTGGCCGTGCCTGTCCTTGCGCATCCGGATGTTGCCGCGCCACCAACGGCCATTCTCCTCGACGACATGAGCAACGATGCCCAGCCGTACTTGAAAGCCGTTGTCGAGGGTCTCACCCAACCAGGCCCTCTCGCCCCCAACTCGGCCGCCGGAGTGCTTGCCCAGCTCGGCAACGTCTCAACCAAGCTTGCGAGCTGGGGTCTTCCAACCCCGAAGCCTGTCGATCTCGGGACCCTCGGCAATGACCTCGAGTCACTGCATGCAGCATCCGCGAGCTTCCAAGCGTCGGTGGGACGGGACGACCCCACCGCCGCCGCCATTCATCGGGCCGTCCTCGCTCTCCCCGGCGTCAGCCCCTTGGAACGAGCGGGCTTCGTGACCACGGTGCAGAGCTTGGTTCGACGTGAGCTCGGCACGATCGAGGTAGCCCGCGATCAGCCCATCACGGTCACCGCGCACCATGCCGATCTGCCGATCACCCTGCACAATCGTGGTCCCCGAAACTTGGTGGTGTCCTTCGAGGTCTCGAGCAGCGACCTCGAGATCCGTGGCCCGCTCGTCCGGAGCCTACGAATGGACGCAGGTGCGACCGTCGACGTGGTGGTGCCGGTTGGGGTGAACCGGTCGGGTGACTTCCGGCTGCAGGTGCGGGTGGCGACCGCAGACGGTCGGATCCCCTTGGCCGATGGGGCCCTTACGGTGCGATCGACTGCGATCTCCGGCGTCGGTGTCGTGCTCTCGCTGGGAGCATTGGTGTTTCTGGCGGTCTGGTGGGGTCGGCACATCCGACGAACCCGAAGAGCTCGGCGTGACTCCGTTCAGTCCCTGCCGTCTCGAGCGGAGCCGAGCCGGGTCGACGAGCCGGTACGGTGAGGGCCGACCGGCGGCGGTGCCGGACGTATGTCTATGCGTGCCGAAATGGCTGACGACCTCACTGGGCAGCTCCTCGCGGAGCGGTACCGGCTCGACCGACTCTTGGCAGTGGGCGGGATGGCGCGCGTCTGGGCAGGGACCGACCTCGTGCTCAGTCGACCGGTTGCCATCAAGGTCCTGCATTCTCATCTGGCTGCTGACCACGTCTTCGTCGAGCGATTCCGGCGCGAGGCCGTCGCCGTTGCCCGGTTGAACCATCCGTCGATAGTCGCCATCTACGACACCTGTTCCGAGAATGGGCACGAGGCCATCGTCATGGAGCTGGTGCCGGGCCAGACGCTGCGATCCCGGCTGGACGAGGCGGGCGCGCTGCCGATGCCCGAGGTGCTGGAGATCGGCGCGCAGGTGGCAGCGGCGCTCGGCGAGGCGCACGAAGCCGGAATCATTCATCGAGACATCAAGCCAGCGAACATCCTCCTGACCGGTCCCGACGGCGACGGTGAACACGAGTCCGGCGCCACTCGCGCGTTCGTCACCGACTTCGGAATCGCCAAGGCCATGGACGCGGCGACAGCGGACAACGCCGACCTGACGCGCACCGGAGCAGTGCTGGGCACTGCCAAATACGTGACGCCTGAGCAGCTCGAGGGACGGCCGGTTGACGCACGCACCGATGTGTACGCCCTCGGCGTCGTGTTGTATGAGGCGCTGTGCGGGCGCGCTCCGTGGGCGGCTGATTCGGAGATGTCCACCGCCTTGGCCCGACTCCATCACGAGCCGCTTCGCCCTCGCCAGATACGGGCGGACATCCCCCGGGAAGTGGAGCGCGTGGTTCTGCGCGCCATGGCTCGCCAGCCCGAGGATCGTTATCGCAGCGCCACCGATCTACGGGCCGCGCTCTTGGCGGCCGAGCGCCACGTGGATCACCCGAGTCGGGCGGCCCTCAGTACGGACCCAACGGTGGAGTCCGACGGACTGTCGTTCGTGCGGAGCGAACGGTCATGGCTGGTCCCCAGCGCGGTCGTAGTCGTGCTCGCGCTGGCGCTGGTGGCCGGAGGCCTGGTGGTCGGCCGCACCAGCGCGGGACACGGGTTGGTCGACCGGGTCTTCGGCGGTGACGCCGACAAGGCGACGACGACCACGGCGCCTACTCCCCCGAAGCCGGTGGCGATCCAAAAAGTGGCCGACATGGATCCGTTCGGCGACGGACAGGAACATCCGGAGCGACTTGCCAACGTGATCGACGGCGATCCGGCGACCACGTGGGTCACCGACCGGTATCGCGAGAACTTGGCGACCAAACCGGGCCTCGGCGTGGCCTTCGACGTCGCTCGCAACTCAGCCATCGGCACGCTGCGGGTGATCAGCGGCCGCCCGGGCTGGGCTGCGTCGGTCTATGTGTCCGACAAATCGTCCAACGTGAGCGACCTCGCCGGTTGGGGCAATCCCGTCGCGATGTTCACCGCAAATGCCCCCACGACGGTGGTCAACCTCCCCAAGGACACACACGGGTCCTCGCTGCTGGTGTGGATCACCTCACTCGGCCAACCGGATACCGATGGCCAGTATCGGGTCGAGATAGGCGAAGTGGGGCTCGAGGGTTGAACCCTCCCTCTCCACACGTCGTGCTGGGGAGCGCACCTGATGCGGAGCTGATACGTCGCGCGGCCGAAGGCGACAGAGCAGCGCTCGAAGTGCTGCTCCGGCGACATCAGGCTCTCGTCCACAAGATCTGCCGGCGGCTGTGCGGCAATGACGCCGACGCGCTCGACGCCACGCAGGAGGCGTTGATCGCCGTCGCCCGCCGGATCGACCGCTTCGATGGACGAGCAGCCTTCACGACCTGGCTCTACCGGGTGACCACGAATGCCTGTCTCGACGAACTTCGGCGCAGGCGCCGCCGACCCCAGCCGACCGCTGCCGCAACAGACCCGTCCCACCCGGCTGACGTAGGTGGGAGTGCCGACCGAGCGGTGTCGCAGACTGAGAACGACAGTCGGCGCGACCTGGCCGAAGTCACCGCCGAGCGGATCGACCTCGACCGCGCGCTGGCCGAGCTTCCCTTCGACTTCAGGGTCGCGGTGGTGCTCCGAGATCTTCTGGGCTTGGACTACGCCGAGATCGGGGAGGTGTTGGGAATCCCGCCCGGCACCGTGCGGTCCCGCATTGCCCGCGGGCGCTCGCACCTTGCTCGTCGACTCGATGCCGAAAAATCCGGGAACCCGGTAAAGACCGAGAAACGTCCAACCGCTGACCAACCACCGAGCACCCAGTCCGCGCCAGAAGCGAGCTCATGACTGAGTCCGAAGATCTGACCTCCAGCGACTCCTCAGATCCCGACCACTCGACCGAGTGGACCAGCGGGCCTGACGACGTCGACCTGGCGGCAAGCGCACTGCTCGATGGCGAGTCGAGTGCTGACGAGCTGGATGGACTGGACCCCGGCGAGGTCCGGGCTCGCCTTGACACCTTTGCGCGCGTGGCGGAACAACTTCGGTTACCGGTCGTCGACCTGCCCGAGACGGACATCAACCGTCTGATCACGACGGCGTTGACTGCGCTCGACGAGACGGCGGCAGTTGCTGACGGCCAGCAGGCGGTCGTCGCACCTCTGCGCGGCCGACACACTCGAGCCGGACGCCATCCCTGGCGGTGGGAGCGGCTTGCCGGCGCAGCAGCGGCTGTGGTTCTCGTTGTCGGCCTGTTGACGATGGCCGCGCTCCTCAGCACGGGGTCCGACACGTCGAGCGTTGCTTCCAGCGCGCGAACCAATGGACCAGAGGCGGCGACCGTCGGCGCGCGAGATCAGAACGCCACCTCAACGACAGCTGCCGCCGGCGGCGCAGACCTGCGGTCAGGATTCAGTTCAGCCACACCCGTCGACCCGAAGTCCGGCGTGGCTGCGGCGCTCGGCGGTGGTTCAACCGACACGCGAGACCTTCCTTCACTGGGCGTCTTTGCAGATCAGGAGCAGCTGTTGGCGTCGCTCGCCGCTTCGCTGCCCATCCCGCAACCCCCCGCTCAAGCCGCATCGACGACGTCCGGGGCAGCCAGTTCTGCATCGGCTGCTCCGTCGGCCCCCCTCGGAGGGAACCAGAGCCCGCACGACGCGAGCTGTTCGCTCCGGGGCGGGATCCGAGCGCTTGGAACCGCACTTGTCGGCGGACACCTCCTCATAGTTGGTCGAGACGACACCTCCGGCCACATCGTCGCGTTCGACACGACCAGCTGTGCGCTGGTCTTCGACCGGATGCCCTGAGCCACGCTTCGAAACAACGACCAGGTCCTTCATGGACCGGGTGGAGCAACTTCCGGCTGTCCGAACGGAGTCCGGGGAGCCGGGAACAGGCCACAGTAGGATCGCCGCCATGAGCGACGTCCAGCCGCCCGCAAGCACCACCACCTCCCCTGCCGATACCGGATTGGCGGGCGGCGTCATCGGCGGTGATTGGCCAGCTCGTGCGGCCGACAGCGTCGAAAGGGTTGTCGATTCGGTTCGATCGAAGACGACGGGTCCGGCGATCGTCATCTCGCGGGTGCTCGTCTACGGTCTTGTCGGCGTGGTGCTGGGAATCATCGCCCTTGTCCTGTTGCTCATCGCGTTGATGCGAGTGCTTGATTCGTATCTGCCGCAAGGCGTCTGGCTGCCTGATGTGATCGTTGGCGGGCTGCTGGGCGTAGCGGGCCTGTTCTCGTGGCGTAAGCGGCGACCCGCCTCGCTGTAACCGTGGTTACCCAGACGACAGATTCGGAGGCTTACGTGACCGGCACGGGCGTGCACGACGTCATCATCATCGGGTCCGGGCCCGCGGGCTTGACCGCCGCTATTTATGCAGCTCGTGCCAACTTGGCGCCCCTGGTCCTCGAAGGTGAGCCGTCCTCCACATCGGACCAGCCCGGCGGCCAGCTCATGCTCACGACCGACGTCGAGAACTTTCCCGGGTTCCCTGATGGCATCATGGGGCCCGACCTCATGAACCGCATGCGCGAGCAGGCGGCTCGCTTCGGCGCAGATCTGCGGATGGTCAAAGTCACCCGCGTCGACCTTCGCCAACGCCCATTCGGGGTGTGGGTCGGCGATGCCAGCGCCGAGACGCCCACCTTGCAAGCGAAGGCCGTCATCGTTGCCACTGGGGCCCAGTCCCTTCTCCTCGGCTTGGCCCGCGAGCAAGAGCTCATAGGCCACGGCGTCTCCACCTGTGCCACGTGCGACGGTTTCTTCTTCCGGGAGCAGGCCATCGCCGTGGTGGGTGGGGGCGACTCCGCCCTTGAAGAGGCGCTCTTCCTGACGAAGTTCGCCAAGTCCGTCACCATCGTCCACCGGCGCGACTCCCTGCGGGCGTCTCGGATCATGCAGGACCGTGCGATGGCCAACGAGAAGGTCAACTTCGTGTGGGATAGCGTCGTCGATTCGCTCAACGGCGACGCTTCGCTCGAGAGCGCTTCGATCCGCAATGTCAAGACGGACGTCGTCACCACGTTGAAGGTGACCGGCCTCTTCGTCGCCATTGGTCATCGCCCGTCTACGAGTCTCTTTGCAGATCAGCTGGACATGGACGAGGCCGGTTATCTGCGCACGCAGCCCGGCAGCACCCGCACGAACATTCCGGGCGTCTTTGCCTGCGGCGACGTACAGGATTCGGTCTATCGGCAGGCAGTGACCGCCGCCGGGACAGGGTGCATGGCCGCCATCGACGCCGAGCGGTGGCTCGAGAGCGTGGCGCATCCCGGCTGACGAGCACGTCGCCCAGTGTGGAGCGGTCGGCGGCCCTGCACCCCGGACGGCAACGGCCGCTGGAGCTTTGGCCAGTGGAAACAGCCGACTTCACGACGGAATGGGACGACACCCGCCGCTGTTGTCTATGTCGGCTCCGGTCAGCCTGGCTGACCGCAACAAGAGAGGAACGTCATGGGCGAGCATGTAACGCACGCATCCGAGACCACCTTCGATGAAACCATCGGCAGCGCTGAGGGGGCGGTGTTGGTTGATTTCTGGGCCGAGTGGTGTGGTCCGTGCAAGATGATCGCTCCCATCCTCGACGAGGTCGCTTCCGAGCAGGTGGGCAAGGTCAAGATCGTCAAGGTCAACGTCGATGACCATCCCGGCCTGGCGCGCCGCTTCGACGTGATGAGCATCCCGACCCTCATCCTCTTCAAGGACGGGGAGCCTGCGAAGCGACTCGTGGGCGCTCGCGGTAAGGGCCAGCTGCTGAGCGACCTCGCTGAGTACATCTAAAACTCGACTCTCTCCCCGTCGAGACAGTCTTCGCAGGCCGGTCCCTCAGGGGGCCGGCCTGTTGGCGTGTCGGCTCGCGCGCCGGTAGTAGGCTTCCGCAGCAATGGATTCAGGCAGTCTCTGCGCCTCGCTGCGCGACTGATGCAATTGCCGCTCTCGGTCGGAGACGGCGGGGCGGCGGTGCATGATCTTCAGCGTCGCCTCGCTGCGCTCGGTCTTTCATGTGGGGACGATCAGCCCGGTCACTTCGACGAAGGCACTTCCTCAGCCGTTCGAGCCCACCAACAGTCGGCTGGTCTCGACGTAGACGGCGTTGTCGGCCAGATCACCTGGCAGGCGCTGGTCGAGGCGGGCTACCGCCTTGGCGATCGCCAGCTCTACCATCGCTCCCCCATGATGCGCGGAGACGACATTGCCGAGCTGCAGCGTCGCCTCGGGGCATTGGGGTTTGATGCAGGACGGGTGGACGGCATCTTCGGGCCGCTGACCTCGAAGGCGCTGACCGAGTTTCAGCGGAACTCGGGACTCGTCAGCGATGGCATCTTCGGCCGCGACAGCGCTGCGGCGCTCGACCGACTGGGCCGGGGCCGCACCGCAGCGGTGAATGTCGCCCACGTGCGCGAGCTGGAGGTATTGCGCGAGGCACCTCGTGATCTCGCCGGGCGCCGCGTCGCCGTGGGCGAACCGGGCGGTCTCGGTGCACTGGCCACAGCCGTGAGCCACAACCTGCGGGAGCAAGGGGCGAAGGTGGCCATCCTCGACCACCCCGACTGGTCCATCCAGGCCCGAGAAGCGAACGACTTCGCTGCCGAGGTCTATCTCGGCATCCGCCTCCTAACCGACGTCGGTCATCGTGTCGCCTATTTCCAAACGGCGGGCTTCGAGTCGACGGGTGGGCGTTGGTTGGCGGAGCTGCTCACGGGCGAACTGGCTGCATGTCTCGGTCATCCGGGCGAGGGGGCGGTCGGTCGCCGTCTACCTATCCTCCGCGAGACGCGTATGCCCGCGGTCTTGTGCGAGGCCGGCCCGCCGGTTGTCGTCGTGAGCCGCTTATCAGAGTTGGCGAAGACGCTCGTGAGCGGGTTGGTCCGGTGGGCGGCCGAACCCATGCCTCGCTCGGTTCTTGATGTGCGCGACGCCCTCGATCTGACGTAGATCTCCGGTGGGCGTCGTCTCGACCGGGCTGCAGCTGTGGTTGTTCTCCACCGTTGTGCACAATGTTGACCACAGACTGTGGAAAACGTGGGGCGTAGCGGTGAAGCTCAGGAAGACGACGCTGCGATCAACCGGTAGATCCGCTCGAGGTCCTCAAGGTTGGCGAAATCCAAAACAATCTTGCCCCGAGAACGACCCAGGCTGATGTTGACGGTGGTATCGAGATAGTCAGCGAGCAGCTCCTGCAGCTCGAGCAATCCAGCCGGGGGAAGGGGCTTGGCCGTTGTCTTCACATGCTCCGGTTGGGGCTCATCCGGTGCCGTCTCCGACTCAGCCCCCAGCTTGGCCGTCAGCTCGGCCCGCCGGCGGACGACGTCCTCGGTCTGTCGCACCGAAAGACCCTCATCACAGATCCTCTGCGCCAACGCGTCCTGGAAGGCACGGTCTGGGGTACCCAGAAGGGCCCGCGCATGACCGGCCGAAATACGCCGCTCACCCACCATCCGCTGTATGCCCGGCGATAGTTGGAATAGACGCAACGTATTGGCAATGGCAGAACGTGAGCGACCGACGCGGGAGGCGACCTCCTCTTGCGTGAGGTTGAAGTCCTCCATCAGCTGCTGATAAGCGGCGCCCTCTTCGAGCACGTTCAGATCGTCTCGATGGAGGTTCTCGACCAGCGCCTGCTCCAGGCTGGAGAGATCATCGGCCGCCCGGATGATTGCCGGAATGGCAGCCAGCCCGGCGCGTTTGGCGGCTCTCAAGCGCCGCTCCCCGGCCACCAGCTCGAAGCGATTCTCGTCATCGTCGAGGGGCCGGACAAGAACGGGTTGGAGCACGCCGAGTTCGCGAATCGACTCACTCAGCGCAATGAGGGTGTCCTCGTCGAAATCCCCCCGCGGCTGAAAGCGGTTCGATTCAATGCTGCTGATCGGCAGGTCCCGCAACTCACTGGCGGCGTCCTGCATCAGATCCGAGGGGATCAGGGCGCCCAATCCCCGACCGAGTCCGCTACGACGCGACACCGCTGACCTCCTTCGCCAACTCGCGGTACGCAATTGCCCCCCGCGAGAACGGGTCGAACACGTTGATCGGCTGCCCAAACGAGGGTGCCTCGGACAGTCGGACCGTCCGGGGGATCACATTGCGGCAGACCCGGTCGCCGAAGTGAGACCGCACCTCTCGAGCCACCTGCTCGGCCAGCTTCGTGCGTGCGTCGAACATGACGAGCACAAGCGAGGACACCTCCAGCACCGGGTTCAGATTCTTCTTGACCAGGTCCACGTTGCGCAGGAGCTGCCCCAAGCCCTCCAGGGCGTAGTACTCACACTGGATGGGCACCACGACCTCGTCGGCCGCCGCCAGACCGTTCACGGTGAGAAGCCCCAGTGATGGCGGGCAGTCGATGAGGATGAAGTCGTAATCCTTGCGTACGGGATCGATGGCTCGGCGGAGACGAAGCTCACGGGAAAAGGCGGGGACGAGTTCCACCTCCGCCCCGGCGAGATCCAAGTTGGCGGGGGCAACGAAGAGGTTTCGCACGGAGGTGGCATCGATACAGTCTTCGATGGCGACGTCTCGCAGCACGACGTCGTACATCGAGGTCGTCACCGACCAAGGGTTCAAGCCGAGCCCGGTGGTGGCATTGCCCTGCGGGTCGAGATCGATCAGCAAGGTTCGAAAGCCGAGGTCGGCAAGCGAGGCGCCAAGATTGACGGCGGTTGTGGTTTTGCCGACCCCACCCTTCTGATTGGCAATAGCCATGACGCGCGGTAGCGCTCTGGAACCCATGTGGTCTCCGGACCTCCAACCCGTCACAGCCCGCCCATCGGACCTACGAGGCTCGGCGAAAACAGGGCAGTGTCGATCGCCGGTCGAGCTTACATCGGCGTTGATCGCGTCCGCCGTGAGGTGCACTTGGGCCAACGCCACGGCCCGCGGCAACCCTACGTGTGTTTCACGTGAAACGCCGCATGGAGCGGGGCATCGCCGGACGCAGACGTGGCGCGGGCCCCTGCTGCCGCAGCCGACCGTGCATGGGTGGGCGCACCACTCAGCTCGTGATGGCTTGGGCCGCCGAGGCGTACAGGCCCAGCGGCTGTCCAACTCGGGAAGGCCAACGGATTAGTGGGTTGTGCTGCGGGGGTCCGGCGAGGCCGGCTCGCCGCAGTTGCGAGAGTGGGGAATCGCGAGCGCACGCCAGGGCGGGTGTAAATCGGTGCCGTCGACCGGTCGGTGGCAACGTCGGAAGATGGGTGGCGAAGATCCACCCATTCTCGGCGGTTGGGAAACGTCGACCGTGAGTTGCGGATGGCCGTGAAGGACCAGATCACGGCTGGCGCTAAGCCCTTCATCGTCGAGCCGGCTCAGACGCCTGGAGACTCGGAAGCAGTCCGTCTCGCGGTGGAGCCTGCGCAGTGGTCGACGACCTCGCCGCAAGATCTTGCGTAGGTGTCCGCTTCATCGCGTTGTACGGATTCGTGCTGAGCCACCGCGGCTGGCCTGCTAGTCGCCATGTTTGGGGTAGTGGTTGAAGTGGAGTTCATAGGGGTGGCGCAAAGGGCCTTCGTGGACGTCTTCCTTGTCGGCGGGGGACCGCACAGCCGGGTTGGGGCGGTGGCAGGACGCGAAACCCCGACCCCACTTAGTCCGGCGCCGAATCGCTAATTGGGGCGCAGAAGCGGTCCCGATTGCTTGGCGCCCTGCGGCTCACTGGGGTCTGCGGCAAATCGAGTCGCGACATGCGTCCTTGGGACCGTCGACTAGCGACCCCAGCAACAGACTCAGGGCGGGCGGACCCTCAACGGCGATGTAGCTAGGGGGCTGGCAGACGAAGGTGGCAAGATGCCGGCCACGACCGGCCGGTACGGACGGTCAGGACCTTGGCGGCCATGGGGCGGTATCCCAGCAGATCGCGTCCCACTTGCGGCCGGGGTTCTCCGACCACTCAGTATGCAGGCGCCCAATGGACCTGCCACCGCAGCCGCCGTCGTCGACGCCGCCTCGAGCTTCGCTCCGAACTGTCGACCCGCCGCGGCCGCTCTCCAGCATGAACATCATCCACGATCGGGGACGGGCGCGGGCTGGGCCGCGGGGCGCTGAAGAGGGCGCCGGAGGCGGGGAATCGTGGTCGCACGATCGAGTGGCTACTGCGGTATTCGTTCGGCGGCCACAGCCCCTTGACTTCCCACGGAATAGATCCAACTAGCCGGGTGGGAGTCTCAACACCCCGCCCAAGATATGGGCGAGGTCGCCACGACATTTTGAGCTTGCGACACAGGCCAGCCGTGTCTCTTCCTAGCCGCCGCGGCGCCATCCCCCGCAGCCTCGACGGCCGGCCGTAATCGTGTCGGATTTGATCGGCGCCAGCACGACTCAGTCGTGTTGTGCCGAATTGCATAGGTGTAATCTAACCGGGGAGGCCGCTAAGGTGGCGCATCGCCCACACGTGGTGCGTGATCACCTTGAGCGACGTTGATCGCCCCCGCGTGGAATCAGTGGTGCGCAGAGGCACCGCCCGGTGGAGACACGTGCTCGGGTCGTGTTGGCTGCTTGCGACGGTGCCGAGAACCTGAGCATCGTGAGGCGGGTGGGTATCGCTCCGCACACCGTGATCGAGTGGCGCAGGCGCTCCTGCGAGCGGGGCATCGACGGTCTCGCCGACCGATGACCGTTCGGGACGACTTCGGACGTTCCGCCCTCTGGTGGTCGCGGAGGTCGAGCAGCGGGCTTGTGAGCAGCCCGCCGCCACCGGTGTGCAGTTGTCCCGATAGAGCTTTCGCGCTGGAGGCCGACCTGGTGAACCACACGGTGGTCGCGATTGTGCCGCGCGCCAGGCCATTCGCCCCTAGTTAGACCGTTGCTGGATCCACCGCCGTGATCCCGACGTCGCGGCCAAGGCGGCGGTGCCGTTGGAGTCTGTACGCCCCGATCGTCGGGGGCGTAGGGCTGGCGGACGGTGAGTTCGTGATCTGGGCCGATGAGAGAACCTCGATCGAGGCGCGCTGCCGCTGCCACCCGCCCTGCCACCCGAGAAGGGCCAGCGGATGCGGGTCGAGCAATGGATACGCCCGCGGCGGGGTGCTGGCCTACCTGGCCGCCTACGAGATGCACGGGCCAAGGGGATGGGCCGCTGCGAGCCGACCACCGGGATCGCTCCCTTCGGTCGTCTGGTTGAACAGGTCATGAGCGGCGAGCCCAACGCCTCCGCCGCCCGGGTGTTCTGGATCGTCGGCAACTGCTCCTCGCACCGCGGCCAAGCCGCCGTCGACCGCCTCGAGGGCGACAGCCGCAGCAGGCGCCTCGTCCCAGCTGCCGGCGCACGCCTCGTGGCTGGACCACCAGATCTACTCCTCCATCGTGCAACGCAAGGTCGTCGCCGCAACGACTTCATCGACCCGGACCAGATGCGCCACCGCCTCGCCGCCTTCGAAGTCCGCTACAACGCCATAGCCGTTCCCTCGAGGTGGCGTCGGACGCGACGACCTTCGACAAGCGCCCAGCCAACGGTTGGCCCCACCACCAGCCCGCGGCGATCC
>JAXDQG010000665.1:0-4334 GCA_034667945.1 Acidimicrobiia bacterium
GGCCAGGCACGCGGCCACCACCGCCGCCGCGTTCCAGGTCAGCCACATTCGCTGCAGCGTAGGCATCGGTGCGCGATCCGCTCTAGCGGCACACCAGGCCGGCCGGCCTCGGCCGTACGGACCAAGCGGCCCCACGGACGCCACGGAGCCCGGGAGCCCGGGAGCCCGGGCGCCACCCAAGCGATCGATGAGTTTGCGATGTGCGGCCCGTCAGGACAGCAACGGTTGGTAAGCAAGCACCGACCGGACAGCCTCAACCAACGCCATCCAGCTTGGAGTTCGACATGGCCTTCCACGCGTACATGTTCTTCCGTGGCAACTGCCGCGAGGCCTTCACCCGCTACCAGGAGATCTTCGGTGGCGACCTCACGTTGTTGACGATGGCGGACGTACCGTCCGAAACGCCGGTTCCACCGGAACAGGCGAACATCATCCTCCACGCCGCGCTCAAGTCGGGGGACGCGCTGCTGATGGCGTCCGACGACCCGACCGCAAGCTTCGACAAGGTGCAGGGGATCTCGGTCAGCTACACCACAAATGACGTCACCACGGCGGAGCGGGTCTTCAACGCGCTTGCCGAGGGCGGCGAGGTCACGGCGCCACTGTCGGAGACGTTCTTCTCACCCGGGTTCGGGATGTGTGTCGACCGGTTTGGCATCCCGTGGATGATCAACACCGAGGTGCCCGGCCAAGCGCCGTGATCGTGGGCCGCCAAACGGCCGCCCACGACAGGTCCGCTCAGAGGCGCCGGTAACGGGCCTCGATGAAGGAGTACAGGCCGAATGCCATCAGCCCGACCGCGGCCAGGATCAGCAGCACCTGGCCGTATGGCCGGGCGGCGATGGTTCGCAGCGTGCCGTCGATGCCCTGCGACTCGTCGGGCCTGAAGTCCACGGCCGCCTTGACGAGCAGCATGCCGATCAAGCCGAAGACCACGCCCCGAGCGGTGTTGCCGAAGGTGCCCAGCACCTCGGTGACCCGGTGCCAGCCCTGTCCCATCCGGGCCATGTCCAGCTTCTTCTCGAACTTCCGGGTGACCCCCCGATACACCATGTATGCGCCGCCGACGATCACCGCCGCGCCCGCGAGCCCGACCAAGATCCGTCCGCCCGGCCAGCCCAGCACCTTGGCGGTCCAATGCTTCTGGCTCCGGTCGCCGCCCCCACCCCCGCCGGAGCCGACGAGCACCGAGATCGTCGTGACGCAGAAAGCGGCGTACAGGAGGCCCTTCGCGGCCGAGCCGATGCGCTTGGCGATGCGCTTGGAGTGCTCGGTCTCCGAGGCGTGGCCCCAGATGGCCTCGGTGAACCGCCAGAGGGCATAACCGGCGAGACCGATCGCGAGCACGACCAGCACCACCTCGCCGAGCGGCTTGCCGCCGATGGCCTGGAGCGCGCCTTGCTTGTCTGCCTGCTGGCTCCGACGCCCAGCGGCGATCTGCACGGCCAGCACTCCGATGACGACGTAGACCAATCCTCGAGCAGCGAATCCCAGCCGCGCACCGCGGTCCACCCATGGGCTGTCGGCTACTTCCTGTCCCGCATCGCGTGCTTTTGCGGTCGCTCTCGCGGACATGGTTCTCGCCATGACTCCCTCCGGTTTCTGCGTTCAAGGCGCGTTTCTGCGTTCAGGGCGCGCCGACATAGGAGGCCTTCCGCGATGTGATGGCCCCGCGCCCGCTTGGGTGCTTGCGCGCCTTACCTCTCCACCGTTTCGGCAGGACTGATCTCGTGCGCAGTGAGCTGTTGTGTGTGCGGCGAGCAACCGCCCTGAAGATTTCCTGATGAAGTGCCTTTTCCCGATGTACCCGACCTCTTGGGGGGCAAACCGAATTATCGGATTTGGCCGCCATCGGCGGGTCGACTTACCAGCGCGAGGCGGTGCTCGAGGACCGGAACTCGGAATGATTGCTGAGGAGGCGTACCGCCTCTTCTCTCGATTGCGCGCCCAATTTGTCGACGATGGCCTCCACATGTTCCCCGACCGTGACGGGCTGGATCATGAGCCCAACGCCGATGTCGGCTGCGGACCAGCCGCTCATGAGCAGACCGGCCACTTCGCTTTCACACTCGGTGAAACCGAGATGTGCACCCGGCCAGGTCCCCGAATCCGAGGGTCGGAACAGCGCCTGCACCACGACATCGCCTCGGGCGATTGCCAGCAGCGAATCGATGAGCTCCGAGATCGGTTGGTGCTTGGCCATGACGCCCCGGGCACCGGTTGTCACGAACTGCTCACATTGCAGCGGGGTAAGCCCGGAGGCATGCACCGCGATGGCTCCCACGTGCGGTTCCGTGCTCAGCCGGCCGACGCGGTCGATGCCCAACGAGGGGTGGCCGAACGTGTCGAAGAGGGCGACGTCGACTTGGTGCTTCGGATCTTCCCGAACGTCGAGCTCCACCACGTCGATGCAATCGAATGACCGCAGGCGGTCGTGCCACGCGTCGACCACGTGCTGGAAGTCGTTCACCAATGCCACCCGCAGCTGTCGGCCTTTCGGCGACCCCCTCACGGCGCCCCCGAGCGAGCATCGGTCGCTGACCTGGAACCTGTGGCGCCGTTCGCAGGGGTGCCCGGCTTTTGCTCGGCATCGGACTGTTGGTTGGGCATCGTTTGGATCTTCACTTCGATCATCGTGACATCGGCCACGCGTCGGATATGGAGCCCCTCAGCGAGGCGATCGACCAGAAAGAGCCCGCGGCCGCCGATCACGTCCGGCTCGGGAAGCTCGGGCGGCTTTGGTTCCAGCGGGACAGCGCTGCGATTCGACACATTGAGCCGAATACCGTCCGTCTCCATCGTCGCTTCGAGCTCTACCGCTGGGGCATCGGGACAATGCTCCACGGCGTTGGCCATCAGCTCGGTGGCGACAAGGGCAAGGGCGTCTCGGACTTGCTCGTCCGGGGCGCCTTCGTCAAGCCATCCGACCAACAAATGCCGGCACGCTGGCACCCACGGGACTTCGGCTGGAACTTTCAGCACGATGCGCGGGCCGCCGTCCCCAGTCAAGGCCAACTCGGACAATCGGGACTGCAGCGCTGCAACAACCGGCGCATCTGATGACTGCCAAGTCATGCGCAACCTCCCACTGCCGCGGCCATACCCCCGCCGCGGCCGCATACAAACGAGCCGCTACCGATCGATATGTCTGCTCGGAGCACGCCGAGATCGCAGCTCGAGCCGAACAAGACTGCACAGGACGCGGCAGCGCAAACGAGGCGTTTACTTCCCTTGGAGCGGGTACGAGGAGTAGGTCCGCTTCCCATTCGCGCAATCCGCGTGCGAGTGGCGTGCATCGGGAGGTCCCATGAGCGAGCACACCTATCGTCTGACCGAGATCGTGGGAAGCTCGCCCGATGGGCTGCAGCACGCGATCACCAACGGACTGGCTCGGGCGAGCAAGACACTGCGCAACCTCGATTGGTTCGAGGTGACGGACATCCGCGGTCAGTTGGACGACGGATCCGTGTCGCACTACCAGGTCACGATGAAGGTCGGCTTCCGGGTCGACGATTGACCTGCCCAAGCGGCAAAGGCGTGCCAACCGGGAACATCGTCAGGCGTGCACTCCACCGTCCACGGTGAATTCCTGCCCGGTGCAATAGCTGCTGTCCTCGCCAGCGAGGAACAGCACCATGTTTGCGATATCGAGCGACTGACCGACCCGGCCAAGCGGGATGTTTCGTTCGGCTCGCTTGCGGGTGTCCGGGTCATTGAACGCTCGCAGGGCGGCGGTCATAGGTGTCTCGATCAACCCGGGATGCACTGAATTGACCCGAATCCCGTGAGGGCCCCATTCCTTCGCTGCGACTTTGGTCAAGCCGCGCACGGCGAACTTGGTCCCGGTGTAGGCGCCGTGGCCGAAGACGCCCTCCAGGCCGGCTACAGAGCTGATGTTGATGATGGACCCGCCGCCCCCGGCCGCCATCATGGCGCGCGCCGCCGTGCGCATACCGAGGAACACGCCGGTCTGGTTGATGGCCACCACCCGGTCCCATTCCTCGATGGTCGTGGCCTCCAGTCGCTTGATCAGGTCGATCCCGGCGTTGTTGACGAGTACGTCCAGACGACCGTGACGAGCGACCACGTCGTCGACGACCGCTTCCCATTCCCGCTCGGATCGAACGTCGAGGTGTAGATACTCGGCTCCGTCGATCTCGGCGGCGGCGCGCTCACCTTCCTCGTCGAGCACGTCGGTGAGGACAACGCGTGCACCCTCACGGGCGAACAATCGTCCCTCCTCAGCCCCCTGCCCGCGGGCTCCGCCCGTGATGATGGCCACCTTGCCGTCGAGTCGTCCCACTCCCGTTCCTCCCCTACGTCGATGATGAACG
>JAXDQG010000666.1:0-4909 GCA_034667945.1 Acidimicrobiia bacterium
CGCAGAACACCGACCCGTCCGATCCCGACAGCGTGCCGAACATCGCGGACCAGGCGGTCAGCCAGGCCAACTACCTCAAGTACGTCACCGACTTCCACTCAAACGGTGACAGCGCCTTCATCGAGAACGACTACTGGACCAACCCCAAGGGGTTCTGGCGACAGCGCGCGACCGATCCCGACCTGCGCGTGGCGCCCGTCCCGGTGATGCTGTCGGCGGGCTACTACGACCTGGTGTCCATCAGCAACGGGGCGCTCGCCACGTGGATGAACCTGGTGAAGTCACCGAAGCGCGTCATCATGCTCGCGCCGCACGGCCACTGCGGTGTCGAGATCGGCATCGAGCGGCTGCGCCAAGGCAACAGGGACAACATGGTCCGACGCTGGTTCGAGCGCTACCTCAAGGGCGAGCGGAATGGCATCGACCGGATGCCCAACGTCAACCTCTTCGCGGAAAACGGCAACGCCCTGTGGTCGGCCGAGTCGTTCCCGGTGAAGGGCACGCGCTACACGCCGTACTACCTCGGTGACTCCACCTTGTCGACGGCGAAGCCGACCTCATCCGGCTCGGCCACGTTCGCGCAGGTGCCGGCCAACCATGTGTCAGACAACGAGGGCACACAGCCGGACACGGTGACCTTCACGTCGGAGCCGATGAAGCGCCCGCAGAAGCTAGGCGGCCTTATCACCGCCGACCTCTACGTCACGATCACCAACGCCAACGCGCCAACCGGGCTCACCGACGCGCACATCACCGCGCAGCTGTACCTGCTGCCCTCGGAGGGCACCCGCAAGGCGCTCACGCCCGGCTGGATGCGAGCCGGTAACCGCGCCGTCGATGTCAAGCGCAGTGTCATCGGCCCGGGCGGCGTCATCGTCCGGCCGTGGCACCCGAACAGCCGCGCCGCCTACCAGCCCGTGCCCTCGGGCTCGGTCCAGCGGTACCAGATCGAGATCAACCCGCTGGCCCTCCAGCTCAACGGCGGCGACCAGCTGCAGCTCGCCATCACGTCACATGACTCGCAGGTGCTGCTGTCAACCGCGTCGCAGGCGCAGTCCGCGGGCGGGGTCGTCGACGTGCTCTACGGGCCGAAGACCCCGTCCCGCGTACTGTTCCCCATCCTGGCCGACGAGTCGCTCCGCGTCACCCGGTGACGGCAGGCGACGTCCTGATCCGGCCGTGGCACTACAACAGCAAGGGCCACTACAAGCCGGTTCCGTCGGGCGTGCCCGCAGCGCTATCTGATCGAGGTGAACCCCCTCGGGCTGCCGCCCAACAGCGGAGACCGCCTGCCCGTGTCCATCACGTCGAAGGACGCCGACGTTCTCCTCGCCAATGTCCCTCGAAGATCGCCTTCCCGATGCTGGCCCGCTGACCCGCCGCGGCGAACGCTGCACGCGCCGTGTACGCGGACCCACGATCAGAGAAGAAGAAGATGAACCTGTCCGTTCGGCACATTCCAGCAAGACTCGTCCTGGTCGGCGGTCTGTTCGTCGCCGGTGCGTTCGTGATGCCTGCGGACGCCGCACCGAAGCCCACGCAGGCTGACGCGGCGGCGGCCCCCCAGAGCCAGGCGCAGGCGGGGTCCGGGCAGCCGTCGCCCGTGAAATGTGCGGATCCCCGGCGCACGACCGCCTACCGGATCCAGAACGAAACGCAGGCACGGACGTCGGTGAAGCGGGCGCCCGTGCTGTGCGAGCGCCGCAGCCGCTTCCACGGCGCGGAGCCCATGGCGGTCGTCAACAGTCGTGGCACGGTGTTCCTCGCCGCCGGCGCGAGCGAGGAGGGGGACGGCCTGGCCGCAGTCGTGCGTTCGCGCGACAACGGCAAGACATGGCAGCGGCGCCCACTGCCCGAGGGTTTCCGGCCGATGACGAGCAGCCTCGCCGTCGACGAGGTCACCGACCGCCTGTTCTTCACCTCCGTGGGGCTGAACGAGGAGGGTTGCGGCTCACCGGTGGGCTACAGCGACGACGAGGGCACGACCTGGCGGCTGACGACTCCGCGACCTGGCTGTGGCGCGCCCCCGACGGTGGGCGACTGGCCCAAGGTGTTCACCGGGCCCTACCCGGGGAAGCCGGTCGGGAGCTACCCGCGAGCCGTGTACTACTGCAACATCGGACCGGGCTTACTGCTCAACCCGGAGATCGGCTGCTGGCGGTCCGACGACGGCGGAGCCACATTTGAGTTCCAGTCATTCCTGCCGACCCTCCCGCTGGTCGGGGCATGTGGCACCGGGGTCCCGGGCGCGGTCAATCACGCTGCGGGTCGGGTGGACGACGCTGGCGTGGTGCGAGTTCCGGTGCTCGTGTGCGGCCGCATCGGCATCATGACCAGCAAGGACCAGGCACAGACGTGGAGCTGGACCGATGTTGGCGCGTCCCCGTTCGTGGGCTCTGTGCCGGTACCCCAGCCGGACAGCCCGCCGCTCGACACCTTCTTCAACGGGCTGATCTCCAACATCCTGGACGAGGACAGCGAAGGCAACCTGTACCTGACCTGGGTCAACCGCACGGTGCAGCTGGCCGTGTCCATTGACCATGGCAAGACCTGGCGGGTCCGGTCGGTATCGCCTCCGGGGCTGCGAGCGAACTACCCGTCGGTGGCGGCCAACCGGGGCGGTGAGATCGCGCTCTCCTACATGGCGACCCCCGCCACCGGCATCGAGGGCGAGGGGCACGTATGGAAGGCATGGATGGCTCACAGCGCCAATGCGAACGCGGCTCGGCCGGTGTTCTCCGGTGGCGTCATCTCTGAAAAGCCGGTGTTCGTCACCTCCGGTGGATCGGCCTGCTGCCACGGTTCCTCCGAGGAGGACAGCGTCATCATGACGGAGATGACGGGTGTCGCGTTCGCGCCCGACGGCGCGGCGTGGGCCGGGTTCGTTCGGTTCGACCAGGCTGGTGACGGACGAGCCGAGCTCATCGCCGGCGAACTTCGGCTGCCGGGTCGAACCCGCTCACCTGTGGCGTGAACCTGTCGGTGGTGCACGAAGAGACCAGCGACGTGGAGAAGCTCGTGCCGGTCTGGCGGCGGGCGGCCAACCGTGAGTGAGACCGAAGCCAGCGCCTGAAGGACCGCAACCTCCTGGAATGGGACCATGACCCCGGCCGAGCGGCCGCTGTCAAAGGAGGTGTGATGGCAAGCGCGAACGTCCAGCGCGAGGCACCGCAGCCAGGCGTCGTCCTGCGGGAGCGCCGCCGGCGGCGACTGGCCGCCGAGATCGAGCGCACGGCCCTCGAGCTGTTCGCCGACCGGGGCTTCGCTGCGGTGACAACGGACGAGATCGCGTCGGCCGTGAACATCTCCCAGCGAACCTTCTTCCGGTACTTCCCGAGCAAGGAGGATCTGCTGCTCGGCGACCCCAGTGCTCAGGAGGAGGTCCTGGTGAGGGCCCTGCAGGACCAGCCACCGGAGGTGGACCCGGTGCGGGCGCTGCACAACGCGCTCATCTACATCGCTCAGCAGTCCGTCGGGGACGACGGGGTGCTCGACCTCCGGCTCAAGATCCTGGCGCAGTCGCCGGACACACTCAGCTCAGCCTTCGAGCAGCGGCGCTCGTTCCTGCAGCGCCTCACGCCGCTGGTCGCCGAGCGGATGGGGGTCGACCCCGCGCGCGACATGCGACCGGCGCTCATCGTCAGCCTTTCCACGCAGGCCAGCTACGTGGCTTGGTGGCACTGGTTCAGCAACGGCGCGCGCGGCCCCCTGCATGAGCTCATTCGGACGGCCCTCGACGGTTCCGCGGCCGGGCTGACTGCCGTCGGGGCGGCGCCCCCGATGGAGGCCCAGCCCATCGGACGCGGCTCGACGCCCAAGCGCAGGCGCAGCCGGCCAGCCTGACGAAGCGGCTTGTCTGGCAGCTACGGCTGTTTGACAGTACTGACAACAGGCGGAATCCTACGGTGCTCTCGCGCGCCCCCGCGCGTGGGCCCTCGTGAGGAGCCACGCCTTGAACCCGACCGCGCGGAATCTGAAGATCGCCCAGAAGTTCTACTCGGGCTATCACGGGGCTGTGCAGCGAGGCGGGCTCGTCGGCGTGTTCGACCCGGTCGACTTCGCCGACGGCTGGGTGTTCTGCAGTCCCTACCTGGGCGGCGAGATGACGCCCGACGCACAAGAGCTCGCGGCCGGCGCCGACGCCAACCACAAGACGATCTGGAAGCGGATCCCGGACTACCGGATGGACCAGTTCGCCGCCTGGCCGAACGAGGAGGGCTGCGCCTGGCGGTGGCTCGTGAACGGCCACGGTCTCGACGGCCGGCGGTACGCCTTCTGGGAGACGTTGTTCATCCGGACCGACGAGCGGGGCAAGGTCACCCGCTTCGAGTTCTTCGACGACTGGCACGGCTTCCCGCAGGCGCTCGCCTACGCGTACGACGTGCCCCTGGATACCGTCACTGGCACCGAGGGCTACGGACAGCCGCCGTTTCGAGCGCCGACCCCTACGGTCTTCACCGAGCCGCCGGCACCTGCACCGCCTCGCGGAACGAGCGCAGCCCGCAACCTGGCCCTGGCTGAGCGCTGGTACGACGGCTACCACCACATGGCCGAGCGCGGACACCTCGTCGGTCCCTTCGATCCGGCTGACTTCGCGCCGCAGTGGGTCATGTGCAGCGGGTGGGGCGGCGAACACGTCATGAGCGGCGACGTCGACTGGGCTGCCGTCGGCGAGCGGGAGCACCGGAAGATCTGGCAGCGGATCCCGGACTACGGCATGGACCAGTTCGCCGCATGGCCGACCGAAGACGGATGCGCCTGGCGGTGGCGGGTCGGCGGGACCAGCGTGGAGGGAACGGAGTACGCGTTCTGGGAGCAGGTGTTCGTGCGAACCAACGACGCCGGCAAGATCATCCGGCTGGAGTTCTTCGACGACTGGAAGGGCTTCCCCCAAACGCTCGGCCATGTC
>JAXDQG010000667.1:0-3239 GCA_034667945.1 Acidimicrobiia bacterium
ACGCCGTGGCTGTCGTGTTGCATATCGGTGTGGGAGCGGTCGACCCAACAACCACCGAGAAGATCGTGGTAGCGCAAGGCAAGAAGCTGGGCTGACAAGAACCCAGCCACATTTGCTCGCCAATGCAGAGCAACCGAACGGTGGTCCTGCGGCGCGGTCGCTGGGGAGGCAACCGAGATCCACAGATCGGCTGTCTCATCCGGCCCGGGCGCCGGGCGCGTTGAATGGCGGCGGCTATCGCGCCTGCATTGGCAATACCAAGAGACGGGTGGCCCGGACTTGGGACGAACACGCCAGCGCGGCTGCTACAGCACTTGGGCTGTTCAGCTGAGCCCCGTGATCGCCGTCGCCTGAACCGCTACGCCCGTGAAGGGGAAGGTCAGCCCGTTCGAGGCCGTGTCTGAGAATCGGCCGTTGAGGATTGACAGCGCCCTCAGGACTCAGCGGTTGGATGAGGGTGTGAAATGATCGAGAACCGCTGGCCGTTCGCTCTGGCGCGGGCAGCTGCCTCGTGCAGCGGCGCATCGGTCGGCCCGACGAAGCGGGCCAGCACGACGTTGATCGCTACGTCGGGGGCTCCGGGATAGGCGGCAACCGCCTCGAGCGCCTCGACGAAGACATGGGCGGTGTCGAGAGACACCTCACCGACCACAGTCATGTTCAACGGGTCGCCGAATTGCACGTCGATGTAGAGGTCACCGCTCGAAAACTGCTGCGATGGCACGGACTGCCGATTCCCACCAGAGCGGGGTTGCTATGCATCTTTCCAACGATGACCCGCTGAATGACCAGTTCTGATGGCCTTGCTCCTTACGGTAGTGGTCGACAAGGCAATCCCTTCGGGCCGCCTTGCTGCCGGTCGGGCTGCGCCTGTCGGCGCTGCTGCAACGAAGACGAGCCCCACTCGGCTCTGTCATGCGCCGCCGCGCCGAAGCACACGAAGCCGTGGAGTGTTCCAGGTGCGACGTGCCGGGTGCTGAAGCAAATGGCCTCTGCCTGCAAACGCGCTGGTCGCCGCCTTGGGCGTTGGACGTCCTAGACGACTGCTCCAGCAGCCCGCGGTCGGCGTCGTCGGCGCACGTAGGCGAACAACTCGAACACGACCACTGCACCAACCAACACCGAGATGTCGAGCGCACCGAGTTTCGGTCCAGATTGCACGGCTGGGTCGTAGCCGCCGCGCTCCAGCCCGGCCTCACGCTCGAAGTGATTCTTGGCAGCAGGAAAGAAGAAATCGTCCACGTTGTAAGCAAGTGGAAAGGCGTAGGTGCCGCCGATGACTGTTGCGATCGCCCATTGCCTTCGATGATGCCGTTCGTGGTAGAACAACGCCATATTTGCCGGGGTCTCGCTTCTGCGGTATTTGCTCAAAAAAACGTCACCGATGGTGAAGTTCTTGCGATTGAAGAAGGAGTGGTGGTGCTCGTCAAAGTAGAGGTCTTGTGATCCGACGTAGCACCGATAGCCGTGACGGAGTTGCGCGTACGCCATACCCAGTCCGGTCGGGGCCCAAGTGAGAGCCTTCTCGACATTGACCACTACCCGGGGTGGTGGATGAACAAGAGTGGGTGCGGTCAGGCCGGGACAGGGTCCGACGCCTTGTATCGCGACTGCCGTGCGGAACACTGCGCCGAAGACCAGTAACCCGAGAAAGAAAAAGGCGATACGTCGGCCAAAGCTCGGTTTGAACGTTCTGGGTCCCCGGCCACGGAACGCTGGCCAAAACCACCACAGCACGCCCAGCAGGCCTCCTAGCGTCACAGCTGCGAGCAGGCCCGTAGACCGACGAAGTCCGTGGCCTGCCAGATGCCTCGCTGGAGAAACCATCCCAGGACAGTAAAACCCCGTTCGCAGTGCGTCGATCGTCAATCGCAAAGGTGGCATCCGACATGTCCATGTGCCGGTCGTCTGTCGGTTGGGAACCTGCTCGAAGTCGACAGGCCGCGCACGGTGAGCCCGCGACGGCGAGAGTGAATGGACATGGTGGTATTGAGCCGTGCCGCTTGTGCGCCCTTCGACCCCCGGCACACACGGGTACCGTGCGCCCATGGAACGCGTCGGCGCCGGAGCTCCGGCCATTGATCTCCTGTCGGTGCAGAACTTCGCCGGAAGTCAGCCGCATGACCAGTTCGCCTGGCTCCGCACGCACGAACCGGTGCATCGTCACGCCGAGCCGGGAGGACCGGGCTTCTGGGCGGTGACTCGCTACGACGACGTGCGGGCCATCGGTAGGGACCACGAGCGGTTCACCTCGTCGCCGACCATCATGCTCGAGGGGGCGGCGGGCCCGGCGGGCTCGGCGCCGCAGCAGACCGACGAGCACACCATGATGCTGACCGCCGATCCGCCACTGCACACCCGCATGCGCCGGCTGGTTAGCCGGTCATTCACCCCTCGGGCCGCCGAGGTGCTCAGACCGAGAATCGCCCAACTGGCCGCCCGCATCGTCGACCAGGTCGTCGAGCGGGGTGAATGTGACCTGGTGAACGATCTCGCCGGCGAGATGCCGAGCTTTGTCATCGCCGATGTGCTCGGCATACCGCTGGAAGACGGACGAGCGCTCTACCACCACACCGAGACGCTCCACGCCAGCTTGGAGGTGGTGGGCAAGGAGGCGAAGCGGGACGCCCAGCGTGAGATGTACGCCTACGCGAAACGGGTCTTCGCGGAGAAGCGAGCGCTGCCCGGCGATGATCTCGGGAGCCTGTTGGCCAACGCCTCGCTGGACGGGCGTCCCAATGACGAGGTCGACTTCTATCTCTGGTTCCTGCTCTTGGTGGACGCCGGTGGCGACACCACCCGCAACCTGGTCGGAGCGGGGATGCACGCCCTGTTCCAGCATCCGGACCAACTGGAGCGGCTGCGCCGCGACCGCGTGAGCCTGATGCCCACTGCGGTGGAGGAGCTGCTCCGCTGGGTCAGCCCAGTCGTCTACATGCGTCGGACCGCAGTGCGGGACACGGTGCTGGCCGACACGCCCATCGCGGCGGGCGACAAGGTCGTCATGTACTACGGCTCGGCCAATCGCGACCCCGCGTGCGTCCTTGATCCCGATCGGCTCGACCTCGGCCGGGCGGTCAACCCGCATGTGGCCTTCGGTGGCGGTGGGCCGCACTTCTGTCTCGGTGCGCATCTGGCGCGCATCGAGATCTCGGTGTTGCTCGGTGAGATGCTGCGCCGCCTGCCCGAGTTGGAGCCGGCCGGCAAGGCGTCGTGGATGCCCTCCAACTTCATCTTCG
>JAXDQG010000668.1:0-25656 GCA_034667945.1 Acidimicrobiia bacterium
CGGTCATCACGACTTTGCGGCGACCAAGCCGCGCTAGACCGCGACCGACCCGGGTCGATGCTGGCCAGCGTCGATCCTGGTGAACTCGGCCCGCAACTCGTCGAGCGCTTCATCGTCGCCCGGATAGGCCAACGCCCGACCAGCGCCGATGTCCGACACGTCGACACCCCGTCCGGTGAGGAAATTCGTGACGCTGTCTTGGAATCGGCCCCTGAAGACTTCGGCGCCCTGGGCTCCGGTCTCCGGCAAGATGGCGACGAAGCAATGCAATGCGTGATCTCGGGCGTGCACGACGTGGTCGACCGTGCGCACACCCGCGCTCAGCTGCCGTCCGAGGTCGCGCAGCACATTCCGTCGTTGGCGGGGCTTCAAACCCTGGAGCGGAGCAGACGGGACGTCGAGCGTGACAACCGAGAACAGGGTCTTGTATCGGCGCGCGCGGGCGATCTCGAGATCGAGCTGGTGGAGAAGAAAGCGCGCGTTGTAGAGCCCCGTCTCGTCATCGATCTCGTCGTAGAGCTCGAGCTTGTTGAGGGAGCCTTCGAGCACCTGTGTGGACCAGCCGCCAAGGGTTCCGAAGATGAGAAATGCGGCTGCTCGGGACACGATGAGGCCGCTGAACGCTCCCGCGCCCACGGCTTCGATGGCCGGGTACCGCAGACCGGCATAGGCCGCCGTGGCAATGACCGCCATGACGACGCCCCCAATGGCGCCTCTGAAGACAAAGGCAAGGAAGATTGGGGCGAAAAGAAGGGTGCCGGCAACCTCGACCGAGTCGACGCGCCTGGCGTACATGACGACCGACACCACAGCGAGCACGGCCAGTCCGGTGGGCACTATCAAGCGGCGCGCTTGCTGATAGCTCAGCTGCGCCAAACGATCAGAGAAGATGGCAGCCACAAATGGCCAGCCTACCTGCCTAAGTGGCACAGAACGCGCGTAGAGTGAAGTAATGATGCCGCCGGCGCTCCGCGCTCAGGTCGCCTTGATCGGGTTGCTCTCGGTCCTGCTCATCCCGATCGGAACCTCGTCGCTACGCGGCTTGACCCACGTGCTGACGTGCCGGAAGGAGATCGGCACTCCGTTCAGCGTCTTGGTGGACAAGGAAGGGCCGCCAGTAGTGCTTTCGTCCGCGACCATACGGTCGGGTCGGCCTCGTCCTGACGAGGTCTGCGGCGGGCTGTCGCTCAGTCTCCACATGGGTAGCCGAGTGCAAGACCGTGCCGACGTCACCCTTACCGCGACCAACGGCAGCAAATACGGCTGGCGCGGATCGGTTCAGCTTCGGCTCGATCAGACGGCAATCCCGGTGCGGATCGGCACGGTCGAGCCAGGCCAAACCAAAGAAGACAGCTTCGAGATCCGCCTCCATGAGGGCCAGACCTACCAGATTGCTGGCTCGCTCCTCGTAGGACCCTGACGACCGCGACTCGGATCGCGATTCCGGCGGCCAAGGCAACCAGTTGCATACGCCGAAAGGGACCGTAGCGACGACCCGGGACGGCGCCAGGATCTGATCGAGGAACGGTTGATCGGGCGCGACAATCCTTGACCGGGCGCGACAATCCGGAGTGCCCTGCAAGCGTCCGCGCCGAGCTCGACCGAAAGCGCGGCAGCACTGGCGCAAACGGACCGCTCGGGAGCAACGATGTCTGGGCCGTTGGCTTTAGCCTGCCCTCGTACAAGCGCGCGGGCGGGGGTCTCATGAGGGTGATCGTGCTGGGTGCCGGCTTCGGCGGCCTCGAGCTGTCGACTCGGCTGTCCGAGGCTCTGGGGGAAGAAACCGACGTCGTGCTCATCGACAAGGCCGAGGGCTTCACCTTCGGCTTCTCGAAGCTGGACGTGATGTTCGGGCGGACGAGCCCTGACGACGCCTTTCATCGGTACGCCGACATCGTCAAGCCGGGCGTCCGTTTTGTGCGCAGCACGGTCCGCGCAATCGATGCTCCGGGCAAGAGCGTCGAGACCGACGACGGAGCATTTCGGGGGGACGTCCTGGTGGTGGCACTTGGTGCTGACCTCCAGCCTGAGGCCACGCCGGGCCTGGTCGAAGGCGGCCATGAGTTCTACACGGTGGCTGGCGCGTTCGGGCTGCGTGAGGTGTTGGCGCGTTTCGAGGGCGGCCGGGTGATCGTTGGGGTCACCTCGACGCCGTTCAAGTGCCCGCCGGCACCGAGTGAGACGGCGCTGCTGTTGCACGATTTCCTCTCCGAGCGTGGATGCCGCGACCGGTCGCAGATCGACCTGGTCATGCCGCTCGGGGTGCCCATCCCGCCATCGCCGGACGCCTCGAAGGCGCTGTTGGAGGCTTTTGCCGAACGAGACATCGGCTGGCACCCCGGACAGCTGGTCAGTCATCTCGATCCAGCCGCCAAGGTGGCCCGGTTCGCGGATGGGACGGAGATGCCCTACGACCTCTTCCTCGGTGTTCCGCTGCACAAGGTGCCGCAAGTCGTTGAGCAATCGGGCCTGTGCGTCGATGGCTGGATACCGGTCGACCCGCGCACGCTGGAGACGTCGGTGCCGGATGTGTTCGCGGTCGGCGATGTGACCAGCGTCGGCACGCCGAAGGCCGGCGTGTTCGCCGAGGGGCAGGCGGCCGTGGTCGCCGAGGGCCTGATCGCTCGACATCGCCGTGGCGGCGCAGCTCCTGGCTATGAGGGGCGGGGCGTGTGTTACCTGGAGTTCGGCCAGGATCAGGTGGCGAAAGTCGATGTGACCTTCCGACCCGGTCAGGCCCCGTTCGGGACCTGGGATCCACCGTCGGTTGACTCGTCAGCCGACAAAGCCGAGTTCGGCTCGAGCCGCATCCGGCGCTGGTTCGGCCGGGAGTGGGCGGCGGTCTGAGCAACCGACCGCAAGCCGACCGGTGCGTCGGGCGTCTCGAACCGGTGGCGGGTGGGCTGCGACTGGGGCAGCATCGGAGCCAAACATTCGAGGGGGACAACGATGACAAGCGCAGCGCAGGTGCGAGAACGCCTGGATCACCCGGTGATCGACGCCGACGGCCACACCATCGAGTTCATGCCCGCGGTCCGAGAAGTCTTGTCCAGCCTGGCCGGCAACGACGTGTCCACCAAGCTGTTCGAGAGCCCAACAGGCCTCGGCACCGGCTGGTACCGACGCTCAGCGGAACAGCGGGCCGCCACCCGCCAAGTGCGCGCTCCCTGGTGGGGCGTCCCCGCCGAGAACACGCTCGACCGCACCACCGCCATGCTGCCCGGGCTGCTGGACGAACGGCTCGGCGAGCTGGGCATCGACTACGCCGTGGTGTATCCCACCAGCGGCCTGCAGGCATGCGGCCACCCGGTGACCGAACTGCGCCAAGCCCTCTGCCGCGCCATCAACACCTACCACGCGGAGGTCTTCGCACCGCACAAGTACCGCCTCACGCCGGTGGCGGTGATTCCCATGCACACCCCGGAGGAGGCGATCGCCGAGCTGGACCACGCCGTGGGCACGCTGGGCATGAAGGCCGTGATGATGGCGGGCATCGTGGAGCGCCCGATCGGTGCGGTGCAGGAAGCGGCGCCGGCGGCTGCCCGTTATGCACGATGGATCGACTCACTGGGCATCGACAGCGCCTACGACTACGACCCGGTCTGGCAGCGATGTGTCGATCTGAAGGTCTCACCTGCCTTCCATTCCGGCGGCATGGGATGGGGCAGCCGTGCGTCGATGCACAACTACATGTTCAACCACCTGGGCCATTTCGCGGCGGCCGGCGAGGCCACCTGCCGTTCGCTGTTCATGTCCGGCGTGACCAAGCGTTTCCCAACCCTTCGTCTCGCATTCCTCGAGGGCGGCGTTGGCTGGGCATCGAATCTGTACAACGACATCATCGGCCATTGGGAGAAGCGCAACCGCGAGACGGTGCTCCGCTACGACCCGCGGCGCCTCGATGTCGATCTCATGGAGCGCCTCTTCCGGTCGCACGGCGGTCCGGTCGTGGCGCGGCTTCAAGGCGACCTGCGAGCTCGGCTCGAGCGCTATCGCACGAGCTTCGAGCCCGAGGAGATGCTCGACGAATGGGCGCCCATCGGTCTGGAGCGAGCCGAGGACGTGATCGACCGCTTCGCCCGGCCGTTCTACTTCGGGTGCGAAGCGGACGATCCGATGAACGCCATGGCCTTCGACACCCGCCTCAACCGATTCAGCGCTCGGCTCCAGGCCATTTTCAGCTCGGATATCGGCCACTGGGACGTGCCCGATATGCGGGAAGTCCTAGAGGAGGCTTATGAGCTCGTGGAACATGAACTGCTGAGCGAGGACGACTTCCGGGACTTCACATTCGCCAACGTCACACGTCTTTACGGCGAAGCGAACCCGTCGTTCTTCGAGGGGACGGCTGTGGCCGATGCTTGCCGTAGCGAGCTCGCCACCGGGCCGGCCACGGCGACCGTCCCAACCGATTGATTCGTCCAGGGGCAGCCCCGCGGCGAAGCCACGAGCAGACGCTCGTGGCTTCGGTCCGGCGTGTCTTTCTGGGCTGATCCCGTCTTGCCGGCCTGATCTCGTCTTGCGCCGGCCTGATCTCGGCCGGCGCAGGAGCGCTCAGGAGCGTCGCGGGGCCGGTCGCACGACCTGGCCGGGCCGGTTCGTGTAGGCGGCCTCGATCCTCTCGCCGTCCTGCTGGATGGGCTGCCCGTTGACGAGCACATGCCGCATGCCGCTCGGGGCATCGGCGGTGAGCCGTTCGGAACCGGCCGGGAAGTCGCGCACCCGCCGCAGCGGGCCGGGGGCCACGGTGGCCAGGTCGAACACCGCGACGTCGGCCCACGAACCGGGCCGCAGATAGCCACGACCCTCGAAGCCGAAGAGGTCGGCTTGCTGGCCACTCAGCTTGCGCACGGCCGTCTCGACCGACAGCACCTCGCGATCGCGCACCCAGTTGCCCAGCAGATCGGTTGGCAACGGTGCATCGCACAGCTGGCCGACGTGCGCACCAGCGTCGGACAGGCCGAGCGTGGTGTGCGGGTCTTGCAGCAGGGTCCGCACGCCGTCGACGTCGTCGTTGGCGATGATCACCTGGATGCGGAGCTTCAGATCGGGCTCGTCGATGGCTACGTCGAGGAGTGCATCGAACGCGTCCACGCCCCGCTCGGCGGCGATGTCGTTGATGCCCCGGCCGATCAGCTCTGGATGGGCGGCCGACTCCATGATCTGCATGGTCGACCAGCGCGGGCGGAACCGGCGGTCCTGGTTCCAGAAGTCGCGCGCCCGCTCGCGCCACGCGTGGTCTGCGTACGCGGCCCGGCGCTTGTCGAGGCCCCCCGCCGACAGCTCGGCGAACACCGGGTTGGTGTTGAGGGTGAACGGCTCGACCAGCGTCATCGAGAACGTCAGTGGCCGGCAGCTCACCTGCGGCCAGACCTGGGCACCGTCGGCCCACCCCTGGCGGTTGATCTCGAGCGCCTTGAGGTGGCCGCCGTTCGGCTGCGTGAGCACGGCCGTGTAGGTGAAGGGGATGCCGATCTGGCGCTGCAGCGTGTAGTTGTCGCGCAGCGAGAGGTTCTCGCCCCCGTTGACGCCAATGATGCCCCGGCCGGTTTCGGCCACAGCCCGGAACAGTGCCTCGAGCTCGGCCCGGTCGGCCCAGCGGCTCGGGATGGGATTGCCATCGGCGCCCAGGTGGGTCGCTGCGAAGCTGGTGGCGAAACCGACCGCGCCAGCATCCATCGCCTCATGGATGATGGCCGACATCCGCTGGAGCTCATCCGTACGAGCTGGGCGGCCTACCGCCTCGTCGCCCATGGCGTACAGCCGCAGCGCGGTGTGGCCGATGTAGGCGCCGAAGTTGAGCACCGTGCCCCGACGAGCAACGGAGCCGAGGTACTCGGGGAAGGTCTCGAAGTCCCACGGCACGCCTTCGAGCAGCGTGGCCGGGTTCATGTCCTCGACCTTCTCCATCGTGTTGGCGATCAGCTCGCGGTCACCAGGGCGTATCGGCGCGATCGAGAAGCCGCAGTTGCCGGCGACGACGGTCGTCACTCCGTGGAAGCACGACGGTGTCAGCGCCGGATCCCAGAACACCTGAGCGTCGTAGTGCGTGTGGATGTCGATGAAACCTGGTGCGACGACGCAACCATCGGCGTCGAGCGTGCGGTCGCCGCGGAGGTTCTCCCCGACCTCTACGACCCGCCCACCCGCGATCGAGACGTCGGCCCGCCGCTGGGCCGTGCCCGTCCCGTCGACAACGGTTCCACCTCGGATGACCAGCGTGTCGCTGCTCTGCACCGTGCTCATAGCCATTCCCCCTGCGCCGCTGGGACCTCTTAACTGGTTGTTCCTCTTCACATCAGCTGTGCGAGCCTACCGCGCCCGGCGTGCCGCCATTCGCCGCCACCGACCTCACGGGGGCCTTGGCGAGCGCCTCGTCGTGGCGGCGCCCCGTGCGAAATCGACGCCTCTTGCGTCGCCGTTTGGCCGGCCTCCGGCAGAAGATCTGGGTGCACGGCCCGCCACTTTGCGACGGTCTGTAAACCATGCGTGATCGGGAGACCATGCGTGATCGGGCCATCCTGATCCCAACCATGCCGTGGTCGGCGCATCGCCTCGGATTGCAGGGTTACGATTCGCGGCGTGGGAACCCAAATCACGCCCACTACCGATGCGCCCCCGCTGGGCATGGTCAAACGGTCGACGCTACGAGTGGCGAAGCCACTTGCCGACTTCCTCGAACAGGAGGTCCTCCCCGATTCGGGGGTCAGTCCCGAGGAGTTCTGGTCAGGACTGGCGCGCCTGAGTGACACCATGGCGCCGCGTAACCGTGCCCTGCTCACGCGACGCGATGTGCTGCAACAAGCCATTGACACATGGCACCGCGAGCACGGCGGAGCAACTGCCGGTAGGAGCTATCGCGAGTTTCTCGAACGGATTGGCTACATCGTGCCCGACGGCGGGCCGCTCGAGATAGAAACCACGGACGTCGACCCGGAGATCAGCTCGATTCCAGGTCCACAGCTTGTCGTTCCCGTCACAAATGCCCGCTATGCGTTGAACGCGGCGAACGCTCGTTGGGGCTCGCTCTACGACGCGTTGTATGGCACCGACGCGCTTGGTGATCCGCCGCCGGGCGGTTCATATGACGAGGCGCGCGGTGAGCGGGTTGTGGCGTGGGTCCGCGACTTTCTCGACGATGTCGTCCCGCTCGAATCGGCATCCCACGCTGAGGTCACGTCGTATCTCGTTCGAGATGGCGGACTGGTCGGCGTCATCGACGACAAGCCGATGCCTCTGGCGGCGCCGGGGTGCTTCGCTGGCTACACGGGTCCGGCGGCCGCCCCGAGCAGCGTGTTGTTCGTCCACCACGGCCTGCACATCGAGCTCGTCCTCGATCCGACCACTCGCGTGGGAGCCCTCGATCGGGCCGGTGTGAGCGAGGTGTTGTTGGAATCGGCGGTCACCACCATCATCGACTTCGAAGATTCGATCGCCGCGGTCGACGCCGAGGACAAGGTGGGTGCATATCGCAATTGGCTTGGCCTCATGCGGGGTGATCTGACAGAGGAGGTCACCAAAGACGCGCGGACCTTTGTCCGCCGACTCGAAGGAGACCGGGTCTACACAGCGCCAAATGAGTCACCGCTCACGCTGCGCGGGCTGGCGTTGCTCTTGGTCCGCAATGTCGGCCATCTCATGACGACACCGGCCGTGATCGATGCGGAAGAGCAGCCCATGTTCGAGGGCCTGCTCGACGCCATGGTGACCGTTCTGATCGCCAAGCATGACCTGGCCCGGGCACCGTCGGCCCGCAATTCCCCGGCGGGCTCGGTGTACATCGTCAAACCGAAGATGCACGGACCCGACGAGGTGATGTTCGCCGACGACGTGTTCAGCCTCGTCGAGGAGGTCCTCGGCCTCCCACGGCACACCGTGAAAGTCGGGATCATGGACGAAGAGCGCCGGACGTCCGTCAATCTCAAGGAGTGCATCAGAGCTGCGAAGGCACGCGTCGCCTTCATCAACACCGGGTTCCTGGACCGGACCGGGGACGAGATGCATACCTCCATGGAGGCCGGACCCATGGTGCGGAAGGCCGACATGAAGTCGCAGGACTGGATCCGTTCTTACGAGGATCGCAACGTCGACATCGGCCTGCAGTGCGGCCTGCATGGGCGAGCCCAGGTGGGCAAGGGGATGTGGGCAGCGCCTGATCTGATGGGTGACATGCTCGAGCAGAAGCTGGCCCATCCTCTCGCCGGGGCCAATTGTGCCTGGGTCCCCTCGCCCACGGCCGCGACCCTGCACGCGACGCACTATCACCGGGTTAACGTCATGGCCCGCCAACGTGAACTTCGCGGTCAGGTCCGCACCTCGCTGGACGATCTGCTGGCGATCCCCCTCGGATCGCCGTCCGATTGGGGCCCGACCGACCGACAGGAGGAGCTGGACAACAACTCGCAGGGGATCCTCGGCTACGTGGTCCGATGGGTCGACCAAGGGGTCGGCTGCTCGAAGGTACCGGACATCCACAACGTGGCGTTGATGGAGGACCGTGCAACGTGTCGAATCTCGTCCCAGCACATCGCCAACTGGCTCCATCACGGCGTCGTGACTCGAGGCCAAGTCGAGGAAACCTTCCGTCGCATGGCGTCGATCGTCGACAAGCAGAACGGAGGCGATCCCAACTACAGCCCCATGGCGCCATCGTTCGATGGCCAGGCCTTCCGGGCCGCCCTGAACCTTGCGCTGCTGGGCACCGGACAGCCATCCGGCTACACCGAGCCGATCCTCCACGCTGCCCGCATCCAGCACAAAACGGCGCCTTAGCGCCGCGAACGGACGCGGCCCAATTGCTTTCCCGCGTTCTGGCGCGACGCGGTGGCCTCAATCTGCTCACTCCGTGGGACAGAGTCGGTGTGGATTGTGCGAGGACCACCGGGTGGATTGTGCGAGGAGCACCGGCGGGTAGGCCCAGTGACATGCCGTACGTCGAAAAGGGCGAGTTCAACCGCGACACGAACTAATTCCCGGACCGCATCACCAGAGACGGCCGGGACGGGTGGCCGGTCGAGCCCGGCCGGTATCGGCTGGTGGTGAGCCGGGCGTGCCCGTGGGCCAACCGGGCGATCATCGTGCGCCGGCTCCTCGGCCTCGAACATGTGCTCTCCATGGGCGTCTGCGGACCGACGCACGACGAACGTTCGTGGACGTTCGATCTCGACCCGGGCGGTCGCGACCCAGTCCTCGGAATAGAGCGCTTGCAGGAGGCCTATCTCATGCGCTTCCCGAACTACCCGAAGGGCATCACTGTGCCCGCCATGGTCGAGATCGACACCGTACAGGTGGCCACCAATGACTTCCCGCAGATCACTCTCGACCTATCGCTCGAGTGGGGCGACTACCACCGCAAAGGAGCACCCAATCTCTACCCCGAGTCCCTACGGGACGAGATGGACGAGCTCATGGAATGGATTTACCGGGATGTGAACAACGGCGTGTATCGCTGCGGCTTCGCGGGTTCGCAGGAGGGCTACGACAGGGCTTACAAGCAGCTGTTCGCAGCCCTGGATCGGCTCTCCGACCGACTCGAGCGTCGGCGCTTTCTGATGGGCGAGACGATTACCGAGGCCGATGTCCGACTGTTCACGACCCTGGCCCGATTCGACCCCGTCTACCACGGCCACTTCAAGGCCAATCGATCAAAACTGAGCGAGATGCCGGTGCTCTGGGCATACGCTCGAGACCTGTTCCAGACGCCCGGCTTCGGCGACACCATCGATTTCGATCACATCAAACGCCACTACTACCAGGTCCATCGCGACATCAATCCGACCGGCATCGTTCCGGTGGGGCCGGACCTTTCGGGTTGGTTGACTCCCCATCATCGAGCGCACCTGGGTGGTCGACCGTTCGGTGATGGCCACCGCCGCCGCCCCCCGCACGGGACGAAACCATCCCGACCCACCACACGCCCCTGGCCGCTCAGTTCCCCCAGAGAGCCGAGCGCAGGCGGCCACTCCTGGTACCGCTAGCGTAAGCGCTCGATAGCGTACCGATATGACAGCGGAGAGCGCTGAGGCTGGTGCCGGCTGGCAGGGAGCACTGTTGACCCGACGGATCGCGGAGGCTGTCGACTTCGCCGTTCGCGCTCACGGGACACAAGTTCGCAAGGGAACCCACATTCCCTACGTATCGCACCTGCTCGGTGTCGCTGGCCTGGTCTTCGAGGGAGGCGGCGACGAGGATCAGGTCATCGCCGGGCTTCTCCATGACGTTCTGGAGGACACGCCCGCCACGCCGGCACAGATCGTGACCGCCTTCGGCCAGCGGGTCGCTGACATCGTCGAGGCATGCAGCGATACGCAAACGAAGCCGAAGCCGCCGTGGTTTCAGCGGAAGCAGAGGTACCTGGACCACCTGAAGGACGCTCCTCCCGACGTCCTGCTGGTCTCATTGGCTGACAAGTTGCACAACGCCCGAGCCCTGCTGCTCGATCTTCGAACCGAAGGGCCGCACGTCTTCAACAGGTTCAACGCCGGACCCGGTGACACGCTTTGGTATTACCAAAAACTCGCCGCCATCTTCTCTGCTCGTTGCCCCGGACCGCTCGCTGCGGAGCTGGCCCGTGTTGTCAGCGATCTCCACGACGAAGTGTCCGAGGCGAACGCCTGACGCCCGAAGTCGCTTCAGGTTCTTCGACCGCGGCCGTCGAGCCGAGACTTCACGCTGGCGCCAGGGCCTATTCCCGGCCACTGACCCGGGGTAGGGTCGCCTCCGCCTGCAATGGAGGGGCGCCAGCAATTGAGGGGGGGCGGGACCATGGTGATGCCACGCCGCAAGATCGGCGCTCACGAGGTGTCGGTCGTGGGCGTCGGCTGCAACCAGATGGGGCCGACCGCGGACGAACAGATGTCGGCTCGCATCGTTCGTGCCGCGCTCGACGCGGGCATCAATTTCTTCGACACCGCGGATGAGTACGGACCCGAGGGCGTCTCGGAGGAGTTCTTGGGCCGAGCACTGCGAGGACGCCGAGACGACGCCGTGATCGCCACGAAGTTCGGCCACTTCATGCACGGCGATCCGGCACGGGGCGGGGCGAGCGCCCGCTGGATTGTGCGTGCGGTCGAGGACTCGCTGCACCGCCTCGGCACCGATCGCATAGACCTGTATCAGCAGCACTTCCCCGATGCCCATGTTGACCCACAGGAGACGTTGACAACCCTCGATCGCCTCGTGCGCCAGGGGAAGATCATCCATTATGGCTTCTGCAACGTTGGTGCTGACGACATCGCCCGCCGCTGCGGCATTGCCCGCACAGAGGGCCTGTCAGGGCCGGTATCGGCGCAGAACCGATACAACCTCTTGCGACAGGAAGCTCGCCACGAGCTTGTGCCTGTATTAGAAGGCAATGGCCTGGCGCTCATTCCCTATTTTCCCCTCGCCAGCGGCATGCTCACCGGCAAATACCGGGCGGGCCATCTTCTACCGACCGACAGCCGTTTTGCCCGTCATCTCGATCCCGCGCAAGCCGAGCGCATCATCGAGCGGGACGCGGCCGCCGTTGAGCGCCTGGCCTCGTGGGCGGCGGATCATGGGAGATCCGTCGCTGAACTGGCCATCGCCTGGCTGGCGGCGCAACCCGTCGTGGCCTCGGTCATCGCTGGCGTCACGCGTCCTGAGCAGCTACAGGCAAACGCCCGGGCTGCGGATTGGGTGCTCAGCGCCGAGCAGATCGACGAAGTCGCAGTCCTGACGAGCGATGCAGCCCAGCGGTGAGCCGGGTTCGTCCCCGCCGCACGACCCTGACACAGAGAGGTGGGTGACGAGGTGGAAGTAGGCGTCCTCATACCGCACATCGGTCGGCTTGCATCGCCGTCGTTCGTGCCGACCTTTTGCCGGCGGGCCGAAGAAGCAGGGTTCGACGGATTGTGGGCAGTCGAGCATCTGGCGGTGCCGCAGGAGATGGTGTCCGCCTACACCCTGGGTCGCCGCCCAGCCGTGGTCGCGAGCGAAGCAGTGCGAGCCACTATGGGTCTCAATCTCGAGATGGCAACTACGCTCGCCGTCGCCGCCGCCGTCACGTCACGCGTGCGCCTTGGTACTGGAGTGGCGGTACTTCCGCTCCGTAATCCCATTCTCAACGCCCGCCAGATCGCCAGCGTCGACCTCTACAGCGGCGGTCGCGTCGTTTACGGCGTCGGCGTGGGATGGCTGAAGGAGGAGGCCGTGGCGATCGGGATGCCGTGGGATCGGCGGGGCGCCCGATCTGACGAGCACATCGAGATCTTGCGGAAGATATGGAGCGCCGAGGGCGACAACGTCGCATTCGACGGCGAGTTCTCGTCCTTCCCGGCCATCGACCCGAACCCGCGGCCCGGCCGGTCGATTCCCGTGCTGATCGGTGGTCACAGCGACGTCGCCATCGAGAGGACGGCTCGACTGGGCGACGGCTGGATCGGCGCCTTTCTCTCGCCCGAGCGGCTCGCGACCGTGCTGGAAACGCTCCGCAACGCGTGCAAACGGCACAACCGGGACCTCTCCGAGCTGTGGCTCGTGTGCAACACCTCCGTGCGCATGGATCTCGACAGCGGTGCCACCGCGATCATCGACGAGCTACGGCGATACGAGGAGCTCGGCATCCACCACGTGCAGGTGGGTGTGGGCGGTTCATCGGAGCAGTCGGTGCTGGACGCGCTCGCCCGCTGGGGCGAAGAGGTGCTTCCCCGGATGCACTGACGCAGGGCTGCCCGCGCCAACGCCGAAGGTGGTCAGCTGCCTGATGCGGGCAGCTGGCTGAACGGAACGTCCTTGTCGGAGCGCGGCTCGGGCGGCAGCGCCAGGACCCGCTCGGCCAAGTGGTTTCGTTGGATCTCGTCGGTGCCGCCGGCGATGGAGATCGATGGCGTGCCCAGTGCGAAGTACTGGAATTGCGGGTCGAGGGCGTCGTCGCCCACCAGCATGCCGAACGGCCCTTGGACTCGCAGCCCCAGGTCACGTTGGCCGCGAGTGAGCTCGGAGACGGTCAGCTTGCTGATCGCCCCTTCCGCACCGGGTAGCGAGTTGGCCCCGCCCGTCCGGACCCGCAGGTTGGTGTACGTCATCAGCTGGCGGTGCATGTGCAAGCGGGCGCGGTCTTGTCGGACGTGAGGGTCCTCACCTGCAGCCGCCCGGTCGACCAGCTCCGCCAACGAACGCCCGATGCCCCGGCCCGAGGCCGACGTCGCAACCC
Organism: Acidimicrobiia bacterium; assembly: GCA_034667945.1. GTDB lineage: Bacteria > Actinomycetota > Acidimicrobiia > Acidimicrobiales > CAIXPF01 > JAXDQG01. The sequence continues at coordinate 13,175 of JAXDQG010000668.1, forward strand.
GGCGCCGCTCCCCCTCGATCACCTGCCCGGCAGGCACATCGAGTGGCACCTTGCCGAAAGGCCCGCCTTCATGTGCCGCGGGGTTGAAGGAGTTCTTCTCGTGGGCAAGGAAGGTGCGGTTCACCGCCCAGCCTCCACCGACATCACCGAGCCGGTCGGCATCGGCAACGCGAGCCTCGCTGAAGAACACCTGGTTGAAGCGGGAGTCGCCGGTCATCTGCCGCAGGGGTCGCACCTCGACACCTGGCTGATCTCTCTTCACCAGGAAGAACGTGAGCCCGGCATGCTTCGGGACGTCCCAGTCCGTCCGAGCCAGCAACATGCCGAAATCGGTCACGTCCGCGTTCGACGTCCAGATCTTCGACCCCGTGATCACCCATTCATCCCCGTCGCGCTCCGCACGGGTGCGAACGCCGGCAAGGTCCGATCCGGCGTCGGGCTCGGACAGCATCTGACAGGTGATCCAACCCTCGACGGCCATGCCCCACAAGTAGCGCCCGATCTGCTCGTCGGTGCCGTGCGCGAACAGCATGTGCGACAACAGCGAGGGACCAATGCCCGACGGCGGACCCAACGCGCCCAACCGCCGTCGTTCTTCGCGGACGACCTTCGCCAGCGGAGTGGGCAGGCCCCGCCCCCACCATTTCTCGGGCCACGATGGATAGCCCCAGCGATCCTCCATCATGCGGCGAAACCACTCGCCGGTTGAAAGGCCGGGATCCCAATTCGACTCGTACCAGTCCCGCGCCTGTCGGCGAAGGTCGTCTTCCATCTTCGGCGCTTCAGGCATGTGCCGACCTCGAACTTCGGGAGCTGGGTTCGGGCCGTCCGCGCAGCGTCCTCGGGCGCACGTTAACCCGGAAGCCGCGGCTGGTCACTTGCAGGTGCTGGTGGACGCGTCCCAGGCGTACTTCTTCGATTTGCCGGAGAGCTCGACGATGCCCCGCTGAATCCACAGCTGCTTGGCCGAGTCGAATTGGGCGATATATGTCCAAGGATGGTTCACCAAGTCGCCCCAAGCCGGGTGGCCGGTAGCGCAACGCACGTTGGCATTGGCACCGGCGCGGTGGTCGTCGTAGCGGCCTCCGTCGACGACGTCACGCTCCCCCGGCGAAGCTGCCGTCGAATCGCTGGTGGACTTCGATGACCGGCGCTCCTTGAGCGCCGTGCCCGTGAGACACTCTGTGCAGTTATCGACCGCGCGCCCTATCCGATGAGTACACTCAGTACGAACTTAGGGGTCCTCGGCGAACCACCGGTCATCTGCCCGCAGATGGGCCTCCAAATCCCGAGCGATCCCCTATTTGTAGGTGGCAAGAACCCTCCACGTGGACCGGCCGCAACCCCAGAGGAAACCGCACCGCATGAGTGAACGACGGGAGGGCGAGCGGGCCATTGTGCCGACCATCTCGGCGCCCTCCGCTGCTCGGTTGCAGAAGAAATCCGAGCTCGTGGCCCGGCAGCTGATCGACCGCATCGTGGTCGATGATCTCGACGGCGGCGACCGCCTCGAGCACGAGGGCGAGCTGATCGACCAGCTCGGTGTCTCCCGAGCCACGCTTCGAGAGGCTTTCCGCCTGCTCGAGATCAGCGGGATCCTGCAGCTGAGGCCCGGTCGAGAAGGCGGCGCCATCGTGCAGAAGCCGACCGGTGAGGACTTCGGCCGCATGGCGACCCTGTTCTTCCAGGTCAGCCGGTGCACCTATCGTCAGCTGCTGCAGGCCGCAATCGTCATCCAGCCCGCCATCTACCGTCAGGCCGCGCTGCAGGCCACCGAGGCAGACAAGGCCAGGCTGCGCGAGCTCTGGCAGCAACCGGTGGGCCGGCCGCGGACCGACAAGGACGACGTCCGGTCGATGACCACGCTGTTCAAGGTGGTGGCCGAAGCGACGCACAATCCCGTCTTGAGGTTGATCGTCAGCGCCATCGGGGCGGTCCTCCAGCGTCACATGGACCAGCTTCTGGTCGGCGTTCCGCATCGCCGGGAAGGCGTCCGGGTCGGGCCGCTCGTCGTGGAGGCGATCGAGCAGGGTGACGGCGAGCGTGCCGCCCGGCTGATCCGCACGCACCTCGAAGGCTGGCTGGAGGTCGCCGAGCTCGAGTATCCGCACATTCTGGACTCGGTGGTCAGCTGGGATCAGTGAGCCGTCGGAAGCCCGGCTGTCTCGGCCGGCGAATCGAGTGCACTGATTACTCGCGTTCTGTTAGCCTGTCGCAAAGAGTCCGGCCGACGAGGGGGTTTTCGTGGCCTCATACGACATCCAAATCAAGGGGGGCACGGTTGTCGACGGCACCCGCGTGCCCCGCTATCGGGCTGACGTCTGGATCAAGGACGGCAAGATCGCCCAGATCGGCGGTCGGCCGCCCGGCGGCGCGGACAAGGTCATCGACGCCGACGGTCTGATCGTGGCCCCTGGCTTCGTAGACCTGCACACCCACTACGACGCCCAGATCCGCTGGGATCCGTACTGCACGATCTCGGGCTGGCACGGCGTGACCTCGGTGGTGCTGGGCAACTGCGGCTTCGGCTTCGCCCCGGTGAAGCCCGATTTCCGCGACCGCTCGATGCTGACCATGGTCCGCACGGAGGCCATCCCCTACCAATCGATGGTCGAGGGCATGCTGCCGCACTGGGATTGGGAGACCATCCCCGAGTATCTCGACAGCCTCGACAAGGCGCCCATGGGCGTCAACTGCATCCAGTACATGCCGACGGCCTCACTGATGACCTATGTCATGGGCCTGGAAGCGGCCAAGAGCCGCCCGGCCACCGAGGTCGAGCGCAAGGAGATGCAGCGCATCCTCGACGAGGGCATGGACGCCGGATTGTGCGGCTTCTCCATCCAGCGCCTCGGCCACAACTCCACGCAGGCGGACTATGACGGCACGCCGATGGTGACCGACACGATGGTCGACGAGGACATCCTGGCTCTGGCCGAGGTGCTGCGGAACCGCGACGAGGGCTTCATCCAGATCACGCAGGCCACCGGGAAGATCAAGGCTGACCTGGCGTTCGTGGAACTGTTGGCCGAGGTTTCGGGCCGTCCGGTGCTGCACAACGCCATCGCCCCGACCCGCAAGAACCCCGACCCCCACCGCAAGTCGCTGGCGTGGCTGCAGCGCTGCTGGGACCGTGGCCTGCGGGTCTATGGCCAGTGCGGGTTGAACCGGGCCGGATTCGCCTTCACGCTCGAGCACTGGAACCTCTACGACTTCTCCAGGCCGTGGCGCGACGCCACCACGGGCAGCTTCGAGGAGAAGATGGTCAAAATGGCCGACCCCGACATCCGGGCCGCCATCGTCCAGGCCGAAATCGATAAGCGCGACCGCTACCGACCGCTGCGTGCCGGGGTGGGCGGTCCGCTCGAAGAGCTCATGGTGCAGGGGGTGAACGGCAAGGGCGAACTCGAGAAGTACCTCGGCCGCTCGCTCAAGGAGATCGGCGCGGCGGAGGGCAGGCATCCGGCTGAGGTCATGTTGGATCTCTCTCTGCAGACCGACCTGAAGGCCGAGTTCCTGGGTCCCGACAAGGGCTCGAACGCGGAGTTCATGAAGGAGCTGTTCGACTCGCCGTACACGCTGCCGGGTGTGTCCGACGGTGGCGCCCACACCAAGTTCTTCACCGGTGGCGCGTGGACGACCGACATCCTGGGCTGGCTGGTCCGGGACGAGCAGAAATTCACGCTGGAAGAGGCCCACTACCGCATGTCGGCTCTAGCCGCTCATGCCGCCGGGTTCCGTGACCGCGGTGTGCTGCGCGAGGGAGCGGCGGCTGACGTCGTCGTCTACAACATGGAAGAGCTCGACGTCGATCCCAAGTGGATCGGCGAGATTGCGCATGACCTGCCCGGAGGCGAGTGGCGCCGGGTCCAGCGGGCCCAGGGTTACGAGAACATCATCGTGAACGGCCAGGAGACCTTCATCGACGGTGAGTGCACCGGGGCCACCCCCGGACAGCTCCTGCGTCACGGTCGCGGCTGATCCTCAGCAATCGAACAGGGGGGCGGCCTTCGGGTCGCCCCCTTTCGCGTTTTCGAGCTTCAGCGGACGCTGAAGCCTTGCAGCCCCGTCGGCGTCTCTGCGCTCACCTCCACGCACCTGACCAAGGCGCTCGGGGGCCCCTGGCGCATCCATGCGATCACTCGATCGACCGCCTGGCTCTCCCCTTCTACAACAGCCTCGACCGTGCCGTCTGCGTTGTTCCGGACCCATCCCGCGATGCCGGCAGCAACCGCTTCCCGCTGGCACGACTCGCGATACCACACCCCCTGTACGCGACCGTGGACGGTGACCCGGTAACACGACATCGGGCAAGTCTCTCCCACACGCGTGGCGCATTCGGTTGTCATGGGCACGGATTGGGCGGCGCTCGGCAAACGGGTTGGCTCCTGGCTGCTGCACCGCCGCCAGCTCGCGGCACCAAGCTCACTTCGGCCCGCATGCAGGTCCTGACCCCTAGCTCGAACCCACCTTCGTGCGGTCTGTCCGGATCTTCGGGAGCACGCGCCCGAGGATGACGCAGGTCGTTCCGGCGACCACCACGCTCAGCAGCCCTAGTCGGAGGCTCGCGGCGTCGGCGACGAGCCCGACAATCGGCGACGACACGAGAAAACCGACGCGCAACAGCCAGCTGACGACGGTCAGGCCGATCCCGTGAGCGAGCCCCGGTAACTCGTTCGCTGTGTGCATGACCGCGGGGACGACAGCCGCCGCGCCAAGGCCGGCGAGCCCGTAGCCCACGAGGGCGCTCCGAGTTGTGGCGAGAGTCAGACCAGTGCCCATACCGATCGCAGCGAGCGCGCCACCGGCACGGATGACGGTCGCCTGACCGAAACGGTCGATCAGTCGATCACCGATCAGCCGGCCGCCGGTCATCGCCACCTGGAACACCACGAACGCCAGGCCGGCCGTTGCAGCCGCAGCACCAAGAGACCGCATGTAGAGCGAGCTCCACGAATAGGCAGCATCTTCGATCACGGCTCCGCAGACAGCGAGAACACCGAGAGCCGCCAAGATTGGAATAGCGGAGCGAAGCCCGCTCTGCCGCCCGCCCTCTGACCCCACCGGTTTCTTCGCCAATCCTTCGCGGTCGTGTCCTTCCCGGTCGTGCGCATCGAGGAACTCTTCGGCGACATCCGGACCGGGCAGGAGGAACCGTGCCGCCGCGACCGAGACTGCGCTGAACAGCAGTGATGAACCGACCAGATGCACCGGGACCGCAATTCCAGAGCCTGCCGCGGCGGCTCCGAGCAGGCCGCCGGTCACACCGCCGATGCTCCAGACGGCGTGGAACGAGTTGACGATCGAGCGCCTGTACAACCGCTGTACTCGCAGGCCGTGAGCGTTCTGGGCGACGTCGAGAATGGCGTCCGAAGCCCCGGCCGCGAAGAAGACGACTGCAAGCATCGGCCAATTGGCAGCGAGCCCGACAAGCGCGATCGCGCCGGCGAGGACGACGGTTCCGAACGAGGCGACCCGCGCCGACCTGAAGCGCCGAATGAGCGTGGCGGCGAAGAGTCCTGCGAGAAGCGCCCCGAAGGGGAAGGCAGCCAGCGCTGAGCCGAAGGCGGCGTTGCTCATCCCGAGTTTGGCTTTGATCTCCGGATACCGGGGCACGACATTGGCGAAGAGCGCGCCGTTGGTGAAGAACACCGCAGCCACGGCCGCTCGGGCAGCGCGCAGCCTGCTCGGAGTGGCAGCCCGCGGCATGTTCACTTCATACACGGCGGAGTGCGGCTGCTAGTCGAACGACTCGAGGTCGCTAGGTGCCGGCCCTGGCCGGTGCCACTTTTTCACGCATCCGATTGAGATCGGGTGTGTCGGCGATGTCGTCCGGCATGAAATGTAGCGATAGCCTCGACCGTTCCCTAAGGGAACTGATACGCTGCCGACGTGACTCGGACCGACACCTCCGGCTGGCCCTGCACGATTGCCCGCAGCGCTGACCTGCTCGGAGACGGCTGGGTCCTCCTCGTGATGCGTCAGGCATGCCTGGGTGTCCGCCGCTTCGAAGACTTCCAGCGCTCCCTGGGCATCGGCCGAAAGATCCTCACGATCCGGCTGAAGCGTCTCGTCGACGAGGGCCTCCTCGGCCGGGTCGAGTATCAGCACAATCCAGTTCGGCATGAATACCGGCTGACTGACAAGGGTCGTGACGTCTATCCGATTTTGGCGGCCATGGCCGCGTGGGGCGATCGCTGGCTGACGGGTCCCGAAGGGACGCCCTTGGTCCTGCACCACACCGGCTGCGACCACGACATGCAGGCCGTCGTCGTGTGCAGCAACTGCGCCGAGCCCATCCACGTGCGCGAGATGCGGGCCAAGGCCGGCCCCGGCTATCCCCGACCCGACAACGACATCTCGAAGCTCGATCCCGACGACGAAGCACCACCCGCTGCAACCTCAGCGGCCGCCAACCCCGAGGGCAAGGAGATACGAAGATGAGCATCGACGCCGTGCACGTCGACGAAGCGCTGTCGACAACGCGAGCGGTCCGCCGTCGCCTTGACTTGACCAGGCCGGTCGACAACGAGCTTCTGCTCGACTGCATCGACATCGCCGAGCAGGCGCCGAGCGGCGGAAATCTGCCCAGCCGACGCTGGATCATCGTGCGCGACCAGGTCACCAAGGACCAGCTCGGGGCGCTCTACAAGGACACCGTGCTGCCGTTCATGTCGGGCATGGCCGAGCGCTTGCGAGGGAGCGGACACCCGCAGGAGCGAGTGATGGCCTCCGCGGTGTACCTCGCCGAACACCTGTCCGAAGTCCCGGCCATCGTCATTCCCACCATCATCGGGCGGCACGACGGCAGCAGTCGGCCTGGCTTGTTCGACTCGGTCATCCAGTCGGCGTGGAGCTTCTGCGTGGCCCTGCGAGCCCGAGGCCTCGGCACCACCTGGGTGACGGCGATCCTGCAGGACGAGTCGAGAGTGAAGGAACTGCTCGGCATTCCGCCGGAGACCACCGAGATCGCCATGTTCCCGGTCGCATGGACCAAGGGGACCGACTTCAATCGCGCTCCTCGTCCTCCGGCCCGGGCGATCACCTACTTCGATCGCTACGGCATCACGTCCGAGACCGGCCCCAACGAGACCCTGCGCTTCGACGACGGTCCGGGCGCGGTCGTCGAGGTCGACGTCGACGCCTCCCCCGGGCGGATCTGGGAGTTCGTCTCAGACATCAACCTTCCGGCCAGGTTCTCCACCGAGTTCCGCGGAGCCGAATGGGAAGGCGATGTCCGGGGCGTGGGCTCCGTCTTCCACGGCCGCAACTTCCACGAGGCCATCGGCGAATGGAGCACACCGTGTTTCGTCGACGCCTACGAGGAGAAGCGATCGTTCGGCTGGCGCACGTCTGATATGGACAAGCCAGGCGCTCGCTGGCGGTTCGATCTCGAGCAGCGCAACAGCGGGACCCGGCTCCGGTTCTCGTACATCATGGGTCCCGGCTGGTCGGGGACATCGCAGGCCGTTCAGCAGAACCCCGGCAAGGAGGCTCGTGTGCTCCGTCGCCGCCTCGATGAAGTCCGGGCGAACATGCAGCGAACGGCCGAAGGCATCAAGGAGCTGGCAGAGGCGTCCCGATGACCATGAATGAGGAGACGACGTCTCCCACCGTGCTGCCATATGACCGTTTGATAGTCGCGAGTGCACGGCCACTGTAAGAAGTGCCTGTTTGACACTACATCGGGTCGGTCCTAGGGTCCGCTGCGGGGCCAAAGGGGGAACTCAGGCCTGCGAGCGACGGTGATCCGGGGGGATATGCCGTTGGCGAAGGTAGGCCGATTCCTCCGTTTGGAGCCCACAAGCAGCTGATCTTTCAGCTGCTCAGAGCCCGCGCCGCGCTTTTGCGAAACGGCGAGCACCCCAGAGGAGACGTCATGAAGTTCCAGCTGTTCGTCCTCCCCACCGTGCCTGGCACCTTGGAAGATCGTGAGCGGCTGCGTCCTATTGGGCGCAACAACGAGCGATTTCAGGCCATGCTGGAGGAAGTCCGGACCTTGTGCACGATGGCCGACGACTTCGGGTTCGACTGCTTCTCTACCACAGAGCACCACTTCCACTCCGAGGGCTACGAAGCTTCTGTTGCACCACTTCTGTTGTACGCAGATCTGGCCGCTCGGACAAAGAACATCAAGTTCGCACCGCTCGCGCTCGTGCTACCTGCCCATAACCCGATCCGGGTGGCCGAGGAGATTGCCATGCTCGATCACCTCACAAAGGGCCGCGTCTACGCCGGCTTTGCTCGAGGCTATCAGCAGCGCTGGGTGAACATCTTGGGCCAGAAGGTGCCCGTCGAGGCCGCGCCGATGGACGGCAGTCCGACGGACAAGCACAACCGCGACGTGCACGAGGAATACATCGACCTCATCTACAAGGCGTGGGACCAGGACCTGCTGACCTTCAAAGGGCAGTACATCCAGGTGCCGTTCCCCTATGAAGAGGGCGTCCAGGGTTGGCCGGTCACCGAATGGACCCGGAAGTACGGTGTTCCCGGCGAAATTGACGAGAATGGCGTTCTCCGAGGTATCTCCGTCATCCCGCGCCCGTACCAGCAGCCGCATCCGCCGGCCTTCCAACCGTTCTCGGTCAGTGAATCCACCATCGTGCATACCGCCAAGCACGACATCGTCCCGATGATTCTCGTCGCGAACCCTCCGGACTTCCGCCGCTTGGCCGAGGTTTACAGGGATACAGCGGCCGCGGCCGGTCGCGATCTCAAGCTCGGACAGAGCATCGGGGCATTTCGCTCCGTCCACTTCGGCGATACGGAAGCGGAGGCGGTCCAACTCCTCGACCGCACCCAGTTCTTCGGATTCAACGCGTACTTCGCAGGCTTTGGCTTCTGGGAGGCATTCCGGTTCGCCAAAGATGCCGAGAAGTATCCCCTGGACCCGTTCACACCGCTGCCGCCGTCGGAGTGGACGCTCGAGCGGATGCGAGGCGTCAAGTACGCCCTGGCCGGCACGGTCGACCAGGTGAAGCGGGACATCGACGACTTGGTCACCATTCACGGGGCGGATGGTGGCGAGCTCGAGTGGTTCGGCTGGTTCTTCGACCAGGGCCTCCTGACGCTCGATGAGGCCAAGCGGCAGATGGAACTCTTCGCCGAGCACATCATGCCGGCCTATCGCTGACGCCCTTGGCGATCATTCAGCGGTAAACGCGACTCAGCACGCGGCCACGCTGATCGGTTCCTGACCCCGAGGATCCAGAGAAATCGACTTCGGCGTCCAGTTGCCACCGACAAAGCAGGCTGCACGTGGAGCAGGGGCAGGGCGGGTGATGCCCCAGCTCGCGGTGCCCCAGACCGACACTGGCAAGCCGATCCCGCGTAAGCGTTGCGGACCGAGGTACACGAAGTTGGGGACACCAGCCGGGTCAAGGTCCAACAGCTCCTTGGTCGTCGAGGACATGAGCACCTGCCCGCCGTGGGCCATGGCCGTAAGGCGAGCTGCGACGTTCACTGGCTGGCCGTAGTAGTTGCCTGCCCGCTCGAGCGCGTCGCCGCTGTGGAGCGCGATACGCACGCTGACCGGGGTGGCTGCCGGCCACTCCTCTCTGCGCATTCGCACCTGAATAGCCGTCGCGGCATCAAATGCGGCCTTTGAACACTCGAATGCTGCGGCCAACGCATCACCGGCTGTCCCGAAAACGTGACCCCGGTGCCTGGTGATCTCGCCGTGCAGGATGCTGTCATGGCGCACAAGAGCGCGAGCCATCGAAGTGGGATCTCGATCCCACATGCCCACAGAATCCACGATGTCGGTCAGAACGAATGTGAGAACGCCCTCGGGGAGGATTGAGCGCTGCGGAATCACCAGCCGCCAAGCAGATACTCGCCTTGCGACAGCCGCGAGTGTCCTCCTCACAGGACTCGTAGGATTCGGTGGAAAATCAGCGTCACCGCCGAGCCCGATGCCGGTAGGCGCCTCTTGGAGAGTCGCTTAGGTTGCGCCTTACGACGGCCCGCATGGATGAGCCGCTCGCTTTCCGCCTCATGGCGGCGTCGCGCCGCTCGCTCCTCGGCGATGTTGGCGGTGAATAGCGGGTGCATGGCATACCTGCTCTTTCGCCAAAGAGAGCCGTCGATCGACCCCTCCGTGCGAGGACATGATCCCGACGAGCTGGCGCAGACGCATCGGGGGCTTTACCGATCTGGCGGCCATCCGCGGTAGGGGCGACGACGAGGAAGATCAGTAATTTCACCGATGTCCGGATGCCGGATGTGCGGTGGCATGAGGCGATGCCGAGCTGGACCAAACCCCATGCACCAGCCTTGCCGTCGTGAAACGACGCTGACGCTCAGTGCCGCAGCCACCGGGTCCAACGTCAGCGAGCGGTCGTGTGGCCGGCGGCGTGTTTCGTCGCGGGTAACGGCATGACGTGCGATGGTGGAGCGGTGGGCATCCCCGTCTACCTCACCCGGCTGATCGGTCGGCGCCGTGATTTGGAGGCGCTGGAGCAGCGCCTTCTAGAGGGCCGCCTGATAACGCTGGTTGGCCCGGGCGGGGTCGGTAAGAGCCGGCTGGCAGTCGAGGCGGCTCGTAGATGGAACGAGCGATTCGATGATGGCGTGATCTTCGCCTCGCTGGTGGACGTATCGACCGGTGACGAGGCGGCCGCCGTTGTTGCCGCCGAGGCCGACGTAGACAGCCGGCCAGGCAGCGCCTTGATCGACGGTCTCATCGAGCGGTTCGCGGGCAATCAGACCCTTGTGGTGCTCGACAACCTCGAGCACCTTGCTCCACATGCAGCGCAACTGGTGAATGGGCTTCTCGCGGCCGAAGGGATCACCATCCTCGGCACCAGCCGAGCGCCATTGGGTATTCCGGGTGAGATCGTGCTGCGAGTCGAGCCGCTCCCCCATCCCATTGCGGGGGCAGCCGTAGCCGATGCGCTCGCGTCGCCGGCCATTGAACTGCTCATCGATCGGCTTCGTGCATCCCGGCCCGAGCGCACGGTGAGCGACGACGATTTGGCCGAACTCGTGATGATCGCCCAGGCCGTGGAAGGGCTTCCCCTGGGGCTGGAGCTGGCTGCCGCTCGGGCAGATGTGCTCGATCTGCAAGAACTACGGCGGCTCGCGGGGTGGTCGACGCTCGCGCTGGGCACATCGGCAACGAGCGTGGCTGAACGACATCGCAGCCTTCGATCGGCCATCGAATGGAGCGTGCGGCTTCTCAGCGAACCAGCGCGTGATCTTGTGATGCGCTGCGGTCTGTTGGCGGGTGGCGCAACACTTGATCTGTTGGCGGAGCTGAGCCGTCGTACGAGCCCCGAGACACTGAGCATCGTCGACGAACTCGTCAGAGCTTCACTGCTCCAGCGGACAGTGGGGCGATCGACCAGGACGCGGTACCGGCTCTTGGAGCCGGTGCGTCAATTTCAGGCCGAGGAGCTCACCGACAAAGGCCTCGGCCGTGAGGTGAGACAGTCCATATTGAATCACTGCGTAGCGATAGCTCATCGCGTAGACGCATTGGATGGCACCGCCGAGGGCTGGACTGCCGCAGATGAACTGGGCGACGACTACTGGAACGCGGTCGCGTCTGTACGGTGGGCACTGACGAACGATGAGATCAGCGACCACGTGATCGATCTCTTGCTCACCATGTACGTCCCAATAATCAAGGGCAAACGGGGCTTCGCCAATGAGCTGGCCCGGTTGTATGTCGGCCTCCTCGACTCGGGCAAAGCGAGTGAGCGCCACCGCCTCCGCCTGGCTCGTCGGGGAACTCTGCTGTATTTGGAGACCGGGCAGCACGAACTGGCGCACGAGCTCAGCGACCGAGGAGTCGAGCTTGCGGTCGCAACAGGGGACGACCTTGCGCTCGCCGACGCCCGCGAGGTCGTTGGCGTCGTACGGCTCTACCAGGGGCACCTCGACGAGGCCGAGCGTCATTTCAACGAGTGTGAGCCGATCATCCAACGCTCTGGTCCTGCCTGGCGGCGAGCACAGGTTCGAGGTGGCCGGGCGATCATGGCTCGCCATCGCGGGCATCTCGAGGAGGCAGTCGCGATTGCGCAGGGACCGAGAGACGCGGGAGATGCCAACCTCCATCACGTCTACCAGGCGCTCGACGTCAGCATCGCCGAAGCCCTCAGCGCGCAAGGCCGCTGGCAGGAAGCGCTCAGCCGGACCAGCGAGGTCACCGCCTGGGCAGAGCGCTACGACAATCGTCACCTCTTGGAGGAAGCGACGCTTGCCGCATTCGACGCCCACCTCGGCGCCGGCGAGCTAGCCGAGGCGGACGACAGGCTGGCCAATCTGTCCCTCGATACCCGTCACGCATCCTTGGGCGTCGTCATCGGTTACCAGACTCGGCGGGCTCGTCTTGCCGCGCTGAGCGGTGACCTCACTGCCGCGTGGCTGGCCGCCGATGAGGCGGTGAACCATGCGCGAGCCTTGGGCTGGGGCGAAGAAATGGCCCAAGCGCTGGCCACCCTCGGTCAGGTCGCCCTCGCCTCGAACGATTTGGA
>JAXDQG010000669.1:0-7310 GCA_034667945.1 Acidimicrobiia bacterium
GCCGTTCGATCGCTTGGCCGCCAACTACGCCTGGGAGGCCTACGCACGTGAGGGCCTCCAGGATGTGCCACCGACAAGAGAATTACCGAAATACAACAAAGGGGTCTCCTGCGGCTGGCGCAGCCTCTATTTGCGCCCGTCACGACGTCTCCCCGGTGGACGTGGTGCTACGTTGACCGCAATACACGGGAGCCCGTAGATCGGGCTGAGAGGGTGGGCTCGAGCCCCCGACCGTTCGAACCTGATCCGGGTAATGCCGGCGCAGGGAGCACATGGCCGAGGCTGACAGGTCTGCACCTCTCCGAGCAGAGAGGCCGCGATGGGGGATCCGAGCGATCTCGGTCGTTTGCATGTGATCACCGATACGCGTCCCGGCCGGGACCCGGTTGGAGTCGTGGCCGCGGCGCTCGATGCCGGAGCGCCGGTTATCCAGGTCAGAGGGAAGGACCTGACCGACCTGGCGCTGTACGAGCTGACGTGCCGGGTTCGGGAGCTTTGCGAAGCGCACGGGGCGCTGTGCCTGGTCAACGACCGCGTGCACGTTGCCCAGGCCGCGGGCGCGGCCGGAGTCCACGTCGGCGAGCACGACCTGCCGGTCGAGGTGGTGCGGCGGATTTCGGCACCGCCCTTCGTGGTGGGCGGCACCGCGCGGAACCCGGTGACCGCCCGCTCGCACGAGGCCGCTGGTGCCACGTACCTCGGTGTGGGACCGTCGTTCGCCACGTCGACGAAGGTGGGATTGCCGGATGCGCTGGGCGTGGAGGGCGTGCGTCGGGTGGCCGAGGCAGTGGCCATTCCGATCATCGCCATCGCGGGAGTGACCGCCGATCGGGTGCCGGCCTTGCTGCAGGCCGGCGCGCACGGGGTCGCCGTGGTGAGTGCCATCTCGGAGGCGGTTGACCCCGGGAAGGCCGTTGAAGAGCTGCTGGCGGCGATTGAGCGGGGGCTGCGATGAACACGCCGGATCGGGCTGATGTGGTGGTCGTAGGCGGTGGTGCCATCGGCCTGGCCATCGCCTGGCAGGCGCGCCTGCGTGGGCTCGAGGTGACGCTGGTCGACCCCGACCCTGGTCAGGGCGCTTCGTGGCTGGCGGCCGGGATGCTGGCTCCCGTCAGTGAGGCGCATTACGGCGAGGAAGCGCTGCTGGCGCTGAACCTGGCGTCGGCCCGGCGTTGGCCGTCGTTCGCGCAGGAGCTGCACGAGGTCACGGGTCTGGACCTCGGCTATCGGGACGACGGAACCCTGGTCGTGGCGGCCGACGAAGACGACCTGCGGGTGGTGATGGAGCTCCATCGGTACCTGGTCGAACTGGGGCTTTCCGCCGAGCGCCTGCAACCCCAGGCCTGCCGCGGGCGCGAGCCGCTGCTGGCGCCCCGCATACGGGGTGGCATGTGGGTGGCCGGCGACCACCAGATCGACAACCGCCGCTTGGTGCGGGCACTGCTGGTCGCCTGCGAGGGCGCGGGCGTCGTGCTGCGCAAGACCAGGGGACGGCTGGTGCTGGAGGGCGGCCGGGCTGTCGGGGTGGGGCTGGAGGAGGGTGAGCGGATCCGGACGGGTGCAGTGGTGGTGGCGTCGGGTTGGTCGACGCCCGCCCTAGTGGGGCTGCCGCCCGAAGCGCACCTGCCGGTTCGCCCCGTGAAGGGGCAGATTCTTCGGCTCCGTCAAACGAAAGGCGCGGAGCTGCCGACGGTGACGGTACGGGGTTTCGTGCGTGGCAGCTCCGTGTATCTCGTGCCGAGAGCCGACGGCGAGCTGGTGGTCGGGGCCACGGTCGAGGAGCGTGGTGTTGACAGCACGGTGACCGCCGGCGGTGTCCTCCAGCTTCTTCGTGACGCGGTGGACATCGTGCCGATGGTGTCCGAGCTCGAACTGGTGGAGGCGCGGGCAGGGCTGCGACCAGCCACGCCGGACAACGCCCCGTTCCTGGGGCTGACAGCTGTCCCGGGTCTCATTGCAGCCTGCGGGCACTATCGCAACGGCATCCTGCTGACGCCGATCAGCGCCGACGCCATCGCTGAGCTGGTGGCAACCGGTCAGGCGCCGGACGTGATCGAACCGTTCGCTCCGACGCGTCTGGCCGCGCCCGCTTTGGCGAGCGCCGCGACCGAAAAGCTCGCGCCGACCGATGCGCCCCCGGAGCCGCACGTCGCGGCGCCCGCATCTTCGGCGGAGGGGCCGTGGTGAAGGCGACGGTGAACGGCGAGCCACGGGAGCTGCCCGATGGCACGACCGTGGCCGAAGTGCTGCTGCTGATGGGCCGGGGACCCCGCGGGCTGGCGGTGGCGGTGAACGAGGAAGTGGTCCCGCGCGGGAAGTGGAGCGGTACCCGGTTGGTCGATGGCGATCGCGTCGAGATCCTCGCCGCGGCGCAGGGAGGGTGAGGTCGTGGATCATTCCGACGCCGTAGAGGCGTCCGATCCGTTTGTCGTGGCGGGCGAGAAGCTGGGCTCCCGACTGATCCTTGGCACCGGTGGTGTGCCCAGCCTCGCCGTGCTCGAGCAGTGCATCGTCGCCTCGGGCACGGACATGGTCACTGTGGCCCTTCGGCGGGTGGATCCGCACGCGGCCGGCTCGGTTCTCGACGTGGTTTCGCGTTGCGGGGTCAAGCTTCTGCCCAACACCGCGGGATGCTTCACCGCGCGGGAGGCGGTCTTGTGCGCCCGGCTCGCCCGCGAAGCGTTCGACACCAACTGGGTGAAGCTGGAGGTCATCGCTGACGAGCACACGCTGTTGCCGGAGCCAGTCGAGTTGATCGATGCGGCGGCACAGCTGGTGGCCGAGGGATTCGTGGTGCTGCCCTACACCAATGACGACCCGGTGGTGGCCCGGCGGCTGGCCGAGGCCGGCTGCGCGGCCGTCATGCCGCTCGGCGCGCCGATCGGCTCCGGCATGGGCGTTCGCAACCCGTACAACCTGGCCATCATCAGGGAGCAGGTGCCTCATGTCCCGGTCATCCTCGATGCCGGCGTGGGCACGGCCTCTGACGCGGCGCTGGCCATGGAGCTGGGCTGCGACGGTGTGTTGCTGGCCTCGGCGGTGACCCGGGCGCGACATCCGGCCCGGATGGCAGAGGCGATGCGGCTGGCGATTGGCGCCGGACGGCTGGCGGCCCGGGCCGGCCGCATTCCGCGCCGGCTGTACGCCGAGGCCTCCACCAGCTGGGACGGCATGCCGCAGCTCACGCCCGAGGGAAGCTCGTGACCGGCGCATCCGTCGAGCGCGACGAGCTTCCCCGGTTCCTCGTGCTGACCGATCGAGAGGCGTCCGAGCGAGCCGGCCGAGCGCTCGAGACGACGGTGGCAGCCGCGCTCGACGCGGGCGCGCCGGTCATCGTGCTGCGGGAAAAGGATCTGGCGGCGGCAGAGCGGCGGCAGGTCGGTGAACGCTTGGCTGCGCTGGTCGCGCGGGCCAAGTCCAAGTTGGTGGTGGCGTCTGACCCGTGGCTGGCCGCTGAGCTGGATGCCTGGGGGATTCACCTCGCGGCCGCCGACTCGTTGCCTGATCGCCCCGATCGAGCACGCGACCTGGCGATCAGCAGGTCCTGTCATGGCGTGGCCGAGCTCCGTGCCGCAGCTGAACAAGGGTTGGACTGGGTGACGCTGTCGCCTGTGCATCTCACAACCTCGAAACCGGGTTACGGACCTGCGCTCGGCGTCGACGGCTTGGCGCGGTTGGCGAACGAGCGCGGTTGCCCACCCGTTTTCGCCCTCGGTGGCATCGACGCCCAGCGGGTGCTCGCCTGTCTCGCCGCCGGGGCGCACGGAGTTGCCGTGATGGGAGCTGTCATGGGCGCCATCGACCCGGCGGCCGCGGCCGCTGAGCTGCTGGCTGCCGTCGATGCAGCCTCTTCGGACCATCCGGCCCCGATCTCCGAAGCGAGGGAACCATGACCTCGACACCGCCGGTGGTGCTTACCATCGCCGGATCCGACTCCGGAGGTGGAGCCGGCATTCAGGCCGACCTGAAGACGTTCGCCGCACATGGAGCCTTCGGCACGTCCGCGCTGACCGCGGTCACCGCCCAGAACACCCGGGGCGTCCAGGCCGTTCACGCCATTCCGCCCGACATCGTCGAAGCCCAGGTCACGTCGGTAGTGGACGACTTCGACGTCGTCGCCACCAAGACCGGCATGCTGGCCCGGCTGGAGATCGTGCAGATCGTGGCGGCGTGTGCGGCCACTGGTCGGCTGCGCAAGCTGGTCGTCGACCCGGTCATGGTGGCCACCAGCGGAGACCGGTTGCTGGATCAGGCCGCGGAGGAGGCCTATCTGGAGCTGCTCTTCCCCCACGCGCTGGTGATCACGCCGAACCTGGCGGAGGCCGGCGCGTTGCTGGGACGCACGTTGAGGACCATGGACGACGCCGAGCGGGCAGCGATGCAGTTGAGCGAAACCGGTGCGGAGTGGGTGGTGGTCAAAGGCGGCCATCTGACCGGGTCGGAAGCCGTCGATGTGGTCGTGCACGACGGCGAGGTGCGCCTGTTGCGCGCACCGCGAGTACCTACGGCGAACGTCCACGGCACCGGCTGCACCTTCGCCGCGGCCATCGCTGCTCAGTTGGCGCTGGGTAGGGCGCCGTGGGAGGCACTGGTCGCTGCCAAGGATTACCTCACCCGAGCACTCGTCGAGGCGGCGCGATGGCGGCTCGGAGAGGGAGCGGGGCCGGTTCACCATCTGTATGGGCTCGATCGCTCGATTGCAGAGGTCCAGCGGCTATGACCGCCACCTCGTCCAGCCGCGCGCGCCTCTCTACGACATCCACGGAGGATCGAGGATCGGGCATCGCGCCCATCGCACCGGCCGCGCGCCGGCTGGGAGCCATCCAACTGGCAGTGTTGTGGGGGGACCTCGCGGTCGGCGTGCTGGTCATGGCAGCCGGCGGCACGATGGTCGCGCCCACAGACGCTGGTGGTCTCGGCTTGGGCTTCGGGCCGGCGTTGGCAGCCATTCTGATCGGGTCGGTGCTCGGCACGCTCTTTCTCGGGCTCGTCGCCGCCGCCGGCCACGATCATGCCGTTCCGACCATGGTGCTGCTGCGCCCGGTTCTCGGCCGAGGGGGCAGCTACACCGCGTCGGTTGTGAACGTGGTGCAGCTCGTGGGTTGGACGGCCTTCGAATTCTGGGCCATGTCGTTGTTCGCGGCCAAGGTCAGCGAAGAGGTGTTCGGCTTCCGCGCGTATGGGCTCTGGTTGGTCATCGTCGCGACCGCCTCGATCTCCCTGGCGGTCGCCGGGCCGACCCGCGTGATTCGCGAGTGGTTGAGTCGGGCCGGCATCTGGATCGTTCTGGCGACGTGCGGCTATCTCACCGTGTTCCTGGCGGTCAGGACGGACTGGCACGAGCTGTTCGCGACTCGTCACGGCGGTGTCGGGTTCCCCGTCGCGGTCGACTTCGTGCTTGCCATGCCCGTTTCCTGGCTGCCGCTCGTGGCGGACTACAACCGGTTCGCTGCATCGAAACGCGAGAACCTGCTTGGCACCTGGGGCTTCGCCCTGGGAAACGCCTGGATCTTCGCTCTTGGCGCTCTGCTTGTGCTCTTCGGTCGATCCGTGGACTCTTCCCCGGAGGGCATCGCGGCCGGCATCCTCGGACTGTCCTCTGCCACGATCGTTGGCGTCATGCTGCTGGTGGCGCTGCTGGCCGGTGAGACGGACGAGGCGTTCGCCGACATCTACAGCTCGGCCGTGAGCATCCGCAATGTGTTCCCGACGGCATCCCGGCGGGTCGCAGTCATCGGGGTTGGGGTACTGGGAGCCGTCATCGCCGGTGTCGTGAGCGCTTCCGGCTACCAGACGTTCTTGCTCCTTCTGGGTTCGGTCTTCGTGCCTCTCTTCGCGGTCCTCCTGGCGGCCTGGCTCATCGAGGGCCTCGGACCGGTGGACCAGGCGCCCACGTGGCGTTGGGGCATGCTGGTCGCCTGGCTGGCCGGCGTAGCCGCCTACCAGTGGGCGGTGCCGACGGGTCCACCGTGGTGGCTCGACTGGGTCGGTCGTTTCCCCGGAGCGGGACGTCATGGCTGGTTGGGAGCCTCTCTTCCGTCGTTCGTGGCGTCGTTCGCGGTGGCCTCCGCCGCACTGGCACTGGATCGGGGCCGACGTCGCCGGGCGGCGGGCGAATCGGTTGCGCCGGACGAGCGCGTCCGTGACGGTTAGCGCCGAGCTGTGGAAGGCGAGTGCCAGCCGGGCGGCTGCGTGTCTCGCCAGCCCCTTCGTCAGCGCGCTGCGGGACGGCACGCTCGGTTCGGACAGTTTGGGTTTCTACGTCGGTCAGGACGCGTTCTTCCTGCAAGCGTTCGCCCGCGCCTACTGCGTCGCGGCGGGCAAGTCCCCGACGAGCCGGGATCTTCTCGAGTTGCACGGTCTCGCGGCGGGGGCGCTGGAGGAGCTTCGGCTGCACGATCGCTATGCGAGCAAGCTGGGCCTCGAGCTGGCAGCGGTGACCCCTGCACCGGCTACTTCGCGCTACACCGATTTCCTGCTGGCTACCGCTTGGTCGTCCGACGTGGGCCGGACCGGCGCGGCGATGGCGCCGTGCATGCGGCTGTATGCCTATCTGGGCAAAGAGCTCCTGTCTTCCCTGCACCCGGGGCACCCGTACGAAGACTGGATCTCCACGTACAGCTCGGCCGACTTCGAAGCTCTTGCAAGGCAGCTGGAGGCAGTTGTTGATCGTCACGTCTCCGACGCGGCCAGTGTGATGGATGTCTATCAGTACGCGATGGCCTGCGAATTCGGCTTCTTTCAGGCCGCCTGGGATGCTCATCATTGACCGCCTTGGCGAGCGGTTTCCCAGCTCTGGAATCGATATGTCGGACACGGTTGGCTACACCTCCTGACTGTCTGGCTGGTCCCTCCGTGGTCGATGCACGGCCGGCATTCTGCTGACGAGGTGTGACAGTGAAGTGGGTTCAGTGCCGGAATTTGGCCGCTGACCTGGACAAAAGGAATTTCGGAGCCTCGCCCGGCCGCGAGACAGTTCTCCCGGCCGCCCGGATCTCGTTACCGCTGGTGTCAGGTGTATTGGCCGCCGAAGCGGTAGGTCGGCTGGAAGCGCAGGTCGCGAAAAAGACCCGCATCCCGCCTCCAGAACCATCACCGACACCCCCTATGGTGTCGATCCACCGATCGTCATGAACCACCATTCGCAACCTGCTGGCTGATATTCCGCGCGGATAATCCCGCCACGGAAGGGCCGCGTGGCGCTCTAGAGAGGTAAAACAAGACGCAGAATCGCTGATTCGTGACGTATTGTCGCAGCTCCTTGACAACTTCATACCTGGCCATCGCGCAGTACCGGTGCGCGTCGATAC
>JAXDQG010000670.1:0-2707 GCA_034667945.1 Acidimicrobiia bacterium
GTAGGTCTTGTAGTACTCGGCCGCTTCGGTCGCCGCTTCCCTCACCCTCCCACCGACGTTCTCGCGAGGAAAGCGCGGGCGCCGTCCGGTGGCCGCCCCCCGCTCGTGTGCCAAGGTCGTCACCGTCACCCGCCAGCCGTCGCCCGGCGCACCGACCATGTTCTCGTGCGGCACGCGCGCGTCACTGAAGAAGACCTCGTTGAAGGTGGCATGTCCGTTCATCTGACGGAGCGGCCGCACCTCGACGCCGGGCTGCAGCATCGGCAACGCGAAGAACGTGATGCCCTTGTGTTTGGGCACGTCCCAGTCGGTCCGGGCCAGCAGCATCCCGTACGCGGCCTGATGCGCCCCGGAGTTCCACACCTTCTGGCCGTTGACCACCCATTCGTCGCCGTCCCGCTCAGCCTTCGTCGTCAGACCGGCGAGATCAGACCCGTTTCCCGGCTCGCTGAACAGCTGGCACCACTTGTGCTCGCCGGTGAGGATCGGCCGCAGCAGGCGCTTCTGTACCTCCTCGGAGCCATGGGCCAGCACCGTCGGAGCAACCAGGGTCATGGCGATACCGGTGGCCGGTCCGACGGCCCCCGCCCGGTGGAACTCCTCGGTCACCACGGTGGCCACGCCGGGCATCAATCCACGCCCATACAGCCCGACCGGCCAGGTGGGGCAGCCCCACCCCGAGTCGGCCAGCATGTTGCGCCATTCGATGAGGGGGCGTTCGGGATCCCAGCTCTCGGCCAGCCACGTGCGAACTTCGTCCCGCACGGCGTCGCTCTGATCGGCCATCTTCGCCACCTTCTCCCACACTCACCGGACTCGGGCAGAGCGTAGGTGCTAAGCCAAGGCCATGGATGCAGAGCAGGTTGTCAACGAATTCATCGCAGCGATGGGCCGCAAGGATCAGGACGGCGCCATGGCTCTGGTCGATGGGGACTGCTACTACGACAACGTCCCGGTAGGAGACATGCGCGGCCACGAGAAGATGCTCGAGGTGCTGGGCCCGATGTTCAAGAGCAAGGGCCCGGTGGAGTTCGAGGTCCATCGCCAGACGGCCGCGGGCAACATGGTCATGAACGAGCGCACCGACAAGTTCGTCATCAAGGGCAAGCAGGTCGCGCTGCCTGTTGCCGGTGTCTTCGAGGTCAACGACGGCAAGATCACGTTCTGGCGGGACTACTTCGACAACGGCATGTTCATGAAGGCCCTCAAGGGCGAGTGACGACCTGAGTTCGTAGCCCGGCCGGCACCCCGTCGGCCGGGTGCGACCCGTTCAAACCCGAAGAAGCAAAGGGGCGTCGAGGGGCGATGGAGGACATCGACTGGAGTGCCTGGCTCCCGCCACATCGCGGCCCCAGGCCGGCGCGCCGGGTCACGGCCGACGAGGCGGTGCGAGCCATTCCCGACGGCGCCCGCATCTTCATCGAAGCGGCGGCCATGACCCCTCTGCCGCTGGTGCAAGCCCTGGCTGATGAAGCAGCCACCGGTCGCTGGACCAAGCTCGAGGTGGTCACTGCCTTTCTGATGACCCGCCTGGCGATATTCCAGCAAGCCGGGTCGCCGTTCCGGTTCGTGACGCTGCAGGCCAGCCCGGCGTTCAAGCACATCTGGTCGAGCGGAACCGTGTCGGTCCTGCCGTGCCGGTACTCCGATCTTGCCGGCCTGTGCTCGCCCGGCGGCCCTCTGCCCTGCGACGTCGCCCTCCTCCAGGTCAGCGCGCCGGGACCCGAAGGCAGGGTCAGTCTCGGCTTGTCCGTCGGCGCCAACCTCGACGTCGCCCGCAGTGCGCCCTTGGTGATCGCACAGGTCAATCGCAACGTTCCCTATACCTTCGGCGCTGGTGAGCTGCTCCCCGAAGACTTCGACTACCTCGTCGAGGCGGACGGCCCCATCCTGGAGGCCCGCCCGGGCGAGACCGCTGACGAGCTCGGACTGTCCATCGCACGCCGGGCCGCCGAGTTCGTTCCGGACGGCGCCACGCTGCAGTTCGGCATCGGTGCCCTACCCGACGCCATCCTCGCCGCCCTGTCCGACCGCAAAGGCTTCCGGGTGCATTCGGGCATGGTCAGCGACGCCTGCCTCGACCTTTACGAAGGTGGTGCCATCGACGGTCCGATGGTGGCCGCCGAGGTGGTCAGCACCCCTCGCATGATGCGCTGGGTCGATCGGAACCCGGCGGTGCTGATGGCGCCGGCGTCCTACACCCATGGCGCCAGGGCCTTGGCGGCGCAGGACCGCTTCACGGCCCTCAACTCCACCATCGAGGTGGCGCTGGATGGTGCCTGCAACTCCGAAGTGGCCGGCGGCCAAGTCATCTCCGGGCCCGGAGGTGCGCCCGACTACGCCTTCGGCGCGTCCATCAGCTCGGGAGGCCGGTCGGTGCTGGCGTTGCGGTCGACCGCCGCTCGGGGGACGGTCTCCCGCATCGTTCGCGGCATCGACCCGCCCAAGCCGGTCACGCTCCCGGCCTATCTGGCCGACGTGATCGTCACCGAGCACGGCGCCGTCGAGCTGCGGGGGTTGCCGTTGGAGGAGCGGGCCCGGGCCCTGGTCTCCATTGCTGATCCCATCCACCGCGACAGCCTGCTGGTCGGCCTCTGACTCCGAGGTCCGACCAGCAGGCCCACTCGCTGGTGGCCCGGCCAGCCCAGGGCTGTCCGGCGCCGGCGCCGGGGTCGCTGGCGGCCCGGCTAGCCCCAACGCTGCGGGT
>JAXDQG010000671.1:0-6587 GCA_034667945.1 Acidimicrobiia bacterium
CCGAGCATCCTGCTGCTCGACGAGCCGGCCGCCGGGCTGGGCGACGCGGAGACGAAGGAGCTGGCGCACCTCGTTCGGCGGCTCGCCGACGACTGGGGGATGGCGGTGCTCCTGGTCGAGCACGACATGAACTTCGTCATGAGCGTGTGCGACGAGATCGTCGTGCTGGACTTCGGCGCCAAGATCGCGGAAGGCCCCCGCGAGACCGTCCGCAATGATCCTCTGGTCATTGCCGCCTATCTCGGCCAGAGCGACGACGAACAGGTCGAGGCGAGCCACCAGGTGGGGATCGGATGAGCGACACGGTGGCAGCACAGGAGTCCAACCGGGGCGCCGTCGCTCTGGCGACGCGAGGCATGGCCGCCGGCTACGGCGCCCAGGCCGTGATCCATGACATCGACATCGAGGTCCGGGCTGGCGAGGTGGTCACTCTGCTCGGGCCGAACGGGGCCGGCAAGACGACCACGTTGTTGGCGCTGAGCGGCGAACTGCCCACGCTCGCCGGCGAGGTGTTGGTGGACGGCACTCCGACCAAGTCGCCGTTGCACAAGCGGGCTCGCAACGGCCTGACCTTCGTGACCGAGGAGCGTTCCGTCTTCAAGGCGCTCAGTACCCGCGACAACCTGAGGGTCGGTGGGGTGAGCGAAGAGGACGCCGTGGCACTCTTCCCCGAGCTGGAACGGCGCCTTGATGTACGGGGTGGGCTGCTTTCGGGCGGTGAGCAGCAGATGCTCACTCTGGCCCGGGCGCTGTGCCGCAAACCACGGATCCTTCTGGCTGATGAGCTATCGATGGGCCTCGCACCGCTGGTTGTGGCACGGCTGCTGGAGGCCGTCCGCAACGCCGCTGACGCCCAGGGGACCGCGGTGCTGCTGGTCGAGCAACATGTGCGCAAGGCGCTGCGCTATGCCGATCGCGCGTATGTGATGCGGCGCGGCCGCGTCGAACTCGCCGGCTCGGCCACCGAGCTGTACGGGCGCCTCAGCGAGATCGAAGCGCATTACCTGTCCACCACCGCGGTCGAGGGCTGACGAGCCCGGTCGGGTTTAGGCGCCGAGGCGCTCGGCGGCCTCCACACCCAATTGCAGGCTTCGTTCCATGCGCTCGGGGAAGCCCTCGACGTCGATGCCCTCAGTGTCCTTCTGGCCGTGGAGATAGCGGGCGTAGACCCCCTGCACGATGCACACCGACTTCCAGTAATTGAAGCAGCGGTAGTACTCGATCTGGCTCAGGTCTTCGCCGGTCCGCTCGGCGTAGCGATCGACCAACTCCTGTCGCTTGGCAAACCCGGGAAGGGCCGTGGGTGCGTCCTCGCGGCTCGACACCTCCTCCGCTGACTCCACCCAGGCGTTGATGCAATACGCCAGGTCGGCGAGTGGATCACCCAACGTCGAGATCTCCCAGTCGACCACGGCGGCGATGTCGCCCTTCGTCGATACCCGGCAGTTGTGCAGGCCGTAGTCACCGTGCACCACGCTGACCCTGCGCTGATTCGGCAGATGGTCCACCAGGAACCCAGCCAGCCGGTCGACATCGGGCAACTCCCGGTTCTTCGAGGCGTTCCACGATGCGTACCAGCGGTGCAGCTGCCGACCGACGTAGGAGTCGCGCTTACCCAGCCCGCCCAGACCGATCTCATCGGGTTCCAGCGCATGCAGGGCGGCCAGCGTGTCGATGAAGCTCGGGCCGGTGCGCGCCCGCGCCTCGATGGACAGATGCTCTTCGGCATCCACCTCGGTGTAGAGCGGTCGCCCTTCCACGAAGGTCATGGCGTAGAAGGCAGCCCCGGTGACCTCCTTGTCGTCGCAGAAGGCCAGGGGCTCGGGCACGGGCACCGCTGTCGGCCACAAGGCGGAGATCACCGTGAACTCCCGCCCCATGTCGTGCGCCGTCGGGAGCAGCTCACCGAGTGGCGGTCGGCGGAGAACGAACGACCGGCCGGCCTGGTCGTCCACCCGATAGGTGAAGTTCGAGTGCCCGCCGGTCAGCTTCGTCCACTCGAGCGGCAATGACAGGCCATCGAGGCGCTCACGCAACCACGTGGACACCTTCGGGACGTCGAATCCGGTCGGCTCGTCCATCGCCGGATCATTGTTCATCGCGGGATCATACGGCTCCGTTTCGGGCAGACGGCCGGGACACGACCACTGTCAGCAGGCCCTACACCGTAAGCTGCGCGAATGGCTGCGCCCATGGAGACCTCGGCAGAGGGCATCAATCCGGTCGAGCCCGCGTTCTGGGTGCGCCCGGCGGAGGCCATCGAGGCCGACCTGGCGACCTTGCGAGCCCTACCCGCGCTCCCCTTCCGCCCGGAGCCCGAGCTCGTTGAGGGAACGCCCATCCAGCAGGGCCCCGGCTACTGGGCCATCACCCGCCATGCCGACATCCTCGAGATCTCGAAGCACCCGCACGTCTACAGCTCTGCGTCGGGCATCACGATTCTCGACAGCCCACCGCAGTTCAACGAGTACTTCGGATCGATGATCGCCATGGATGATCCTCGGCACGCCCGCTTGCGCAAGCTCGTGGCTGCGGGATTCACGGCCCACATGCTCACACGGCTCGAGGACAGTGTGCAGCGTCTGGCGGCCGAGATCGTCGACGGCGTGGCCGAAGTTGGCGAGGTTGATTTCGTCACCGAAGTGGCGGCCGCGTTCCCGCTCCGCATCATCTGCGAAATGATGGGCATCCCAAGCTCGCAGTACGGCTACGTGCTGGAACGCACGAACATCATCCTCGGCTCCTCCGACCCCGAGTACGTGGCGGAAAAGGAGAACATCCTGATGGCGCTGCTCCAGGCCGGTGCCGAGCTGGCCCAGCTCATGGCAGACGTGGCCGAGAGCCGGAAGGGCCGCTCGGGCGACGACCTGACCACCGCGCTGATCAATGCGGAGGTCGACGGAGACCGGCTCACGTCCGCCGAGCTGGCGAGCTTCTTCATCCTGCTGGTCGTGGCGGGCAACGAGACCACTCGGAACGCCATCAGCTGGGGCTTGCAGATGCTCACCGACAACCCGGACCAGCGCGCCATATGGGCGGCCGATTTCGAGCATGTCGCCCCGACTGCGGTCGAGGAGATCGTCCGCTTGGCCAGCCCGGTGACGTACATGCGTCGCACAGCCACTTGCGAAACCGAGCTGCGCGGCACGCAGATTCGGGCCGGCGACAAGCTGTGCCTGCTCTATCTGGCTGCCAATCGGGACGAAGACGTGTTCCCGAACCCCTACCGCTTCGACGTGTTGCGGCACCCCAATCATCACCTTGGCTTCGGCGGGCCGGGCCCGCATTTCTGCCTTGGCGCCCATCTGGCGCGGCGCGAGATCACGGTCATGTTCCGCGAGCTGTTCCGGCGTCTGCCGGACATACAAGCCGCGGGCCGACCCACTCCGCTCATGGCGTCGTTCATCCACGGGGTGAAGCATCTCCGAGCGGTGTTCACCCCTGCTCAGGGAGCGCGGCCGCGAGGGTGAGCGCGTCGCAAGGGCCGGGATCATCGCTGAAGGGAACTTGTTGTCCCGCAAACCAGCCGAGCCGCTTTGCGCGGGCCTACAGTGGTCGTCGTGGGGGTGCGCAACGTCTTCAAGAAGTTCACCACACCCGTCGAGGAGCAGGATCGAGAGCGTCGGCGTCTCGAATGCACGGCGGCGGGAGCGGTGCCGACCAATGAGGTCCAGCGTCGGGCGCTTGCCCGGGTGGCTGGCGAGGTGTCGTCCGTGCGCATCGTGCCTCGGGCCGGAGCGCCGTCGCTCGAGGTGATCATCGACGATGGGCACGGCCGGGCGACGGCGATCTTCCTCGGCCGCAAGCATCTCGCAGGGTTGTCGCCGGGGCGCAGAGTGGTCTTCGAAGGTCGGGTGCAGGTCGAGGCGAGCCGCGTCGTGATGGTGAACCCGGTCTACGAGTTCACCGGCTGAGCCCGGTCTACGAGCTCACCAGCTCAAAGCGAGGCCAGCAGGTCGCCGGCCGGTGCCCGGCCTCACTCCAGCAGATTCCGCAGCTCGCCTTCGACTTCGGGCGTCACCAGGGCCAAGACCTCGTCGCCGGTTTCGAGGACGGTGTCGCCCCGGGGCACCACCACATGCTGGCTGCGGATCACCGCCACGATGGTGGCGTCGCGGGGCATGTCCAGATCGCGCAGCGCCTTGTCCACCGCGGGCGAGTCGTCGTCGAGCGTGACCTCGACGAGCGTGACGCTGCCGTGCTCCAACTTGAGCAGGCGCACCAGTGAACCGACGTTCACCGCTTCTTCGGTGAGGGCCGTGAGCAGGTGCGGCGTGGATACCGCGACGTCGACACCCCACGTCTCGTTGAACAGCCATTCGTTCTGCGGGTGGTTGACCCGGGCGACGATGCGGGGGACAGCGAACTCTTGACGGGCCAGCAGCGACACGACGAGGTTGTCTTCGTCGTCGCCGGTGGCCGCGATGACGACGTCGGAAGAGGCCAGGTCGGCGCGCTCCAGCGACCGGAACTCACAGGCGTCGGCCACCACCCACGAGATGCCCTCGCTGCCGGGCTCGGCCTGTCGTCTGGCCACTGTGTCGGCCTGCTGCTCCAGCACCGCAACCTGGTGGCCGGCGTTGCGCAGCTCTCGGGCGATGAACGTGCCGACGTTGCCACCGCCGGCGATGACGACCTTCATCAGTGGTCACCTTTCCCCGCGGCCATGCGCTCCCGCAAGACGGGGATGGCGGCCACCTCGACAACGAAATGGGCGATGTCACCCTCTTGCAGCACGAGCGTGTCGGTGGTGACCCGAGCGGCTCCCAGCCGGGTGACGGTGGTGAGCCACCACTTCCCCGGGTTGTTGAGCTGCCCCAGCTTGACCCCGGCCAGCGACGCCGGCACGGCCAACTCGACCAACGCCACCGTTCCCGTTGCGTCGACCCACTCACTGTGATGCTCGGCCGGGAGCAATCGGCGCATCACCTGGTCGGTCGTCCAAGCCACGGTGGCGACCGTCGGGATGCCCAGCTTCTGGAAGATGGCCGCCCGGCGTGGGTCGTAGATGCGGGCCACGACTTTCTCGATGCCGAAATTCTCGCGGGCGACCCGCGCGGTGACGATGTTGGAGTTGTCGCCACTGGTCACCGCCGCGAGGGCCGACGCCTTTTCGATGCCGGCCTCTTCCAGCGTGGCGCGGTCGAAGCCGTAGCCGACCACGATGTTGCCGGGGAAATCTGCCCCCAACCGCCGGAAGGCATTGGCGTTCTTGTCGATGACCGAGACGGAATGACCGGACGATTGCAGCGAAGTGGCCAGCTCGCTGCCGACGCGTCCGCAACCGACCACCACGACGTGCATGCTTGTCGCCTCCCCGCAGTGGGTAACGGCCAGTCATCGTAGCGAGTGCTTCGATGATGGCGGCCAGCCGGACCAAGGCATAGCGTTCCTGCTCGCATGTTCGCCGCCCTCAAGCGCCTACTCGTCGGCCGGCCCCTCGCCAGCTCGGAGGAGGCCCATCAACGGCTCAGCAAGCTGGTCGCGTTACCAGTTTTTGCCTCGGACGCCGTGTCCTCAACTGCGTACGCCACCGATGAGATCGTCTTCGTTCTCTTGGTCCAGGCGGGTGTTGGCGTTCGAGCATTTGACACGCTTGTTCCGATCGCAATCATCGTCGTGGTGCTGCTGGCCATTGTCGTCACCAGTTATAGGCAGACGATCTTCGCGTATCCCTCGGGCGGCGGCTCATATATCGTCAGCCGCGAGAACCTCGGCGTCATCCCCGCATTGGTTGCCGGCGCCTCGCTACTGGTCGACTACATCTTGACCGTCGCGGTGTCGATCGCCGGCGGCGTCCTGGCCATACGATCCGCCGCCGGATTGGGGACGAATTGGGCTGTTCCCCTCTGCCTCTTTCTGGTCTTCCTGATGACGGTGGCCAACCTGCGCGGCGTACGTGAGTCCGGCTCGCTCTTCGCGCCTCCGACGTACATCTACGTGGGCATGTTGCTGCTGCTGATTCTTGTGGGCCTGTGGCGGGTGTACTTCCAGGACCTTGGCCCGATCCCGTTCGAGATGCTGGAGGAGGACGCCCGCCACCTCGCCACGATGAACGGTGCCTTGACCGTGCTCATGTTGCTGCGGGCCTTTTCGTCCGGCGCGGTGGCCCTCTCGGGTGTCGAAGCGGTATCCAACGGCGTCCCTGCCTTCCGCAAGCCGGAGTCGGCCAACGCTGCCAAGACGCTCATGTTCATGGCCATCATCTTGGGCACGCTGTTCTTCGGCGTGTCGCTGCTGGCCTCGAAGCTGCACCCATTCCGTACTCCCGAGGGCCCGACGTCCATCGCGCTCATGGCGCAGTACGTCTACAACGGCAAGGGCGTCTTATTCTGGGTCACGCAGATCTCGACGTTCGCCATCCTGACCCTGGCGGCCAACACCGCGTATGCCGATTTCCCGCGGCTTTCGTCCATCATCGCCCGGGACGGCTTCCTGCCCCGTCAGCTGGCCACGAGGGGCGATCGTCTGGTCTTCTCCAACGGGATCATCTTCCTGGCCGCCATGGCTTCAGTCCTGATCATTGCGTTCAACGGCGACATCTCCGGTCTGATCCCGCTCTACGCCGTCGGCGTGTTCACCGGTTT
>JAXDQG010000672.1:0-3906 GCA_034667945.1 Acidimicrobiia bacterium
AGCGCCCGTAGCCCGGCCCCGCCATAGCGCGGCCCCACGACATCGGTGACGAGGTCCGGCGGCAGGTCCAGATCGACCAGCATGATGTCGGGCTGCAACGAGCAGTTGCCGAAAGCCATGTTCAGCAGCTGCGTGAGCTGGCCGCCGATGGTGGCCGTGGCCAGCTCCAGCCGCACCAGGTACTGCTCGGCCCCGAACGCGTCCGGCTCCGCGACTCGGATGTCTGCCACCCGGGCCAACATCTCGTCGAGGACGTGCGGCTGGCGCACGGCTTCGATGGGCATCTCGATGCTCTGCTCGATGGCGAGCGCCCGGGCGCGGGCGTCGATGGTGGCCGCAGGGGATCGGACCAGATAGGTGGCGGTGAGCCGTTCCATCGAGGGTCCGAAGCTACCGCCCGCCGCCCGGCTGCGCGGGCTCGCCAACTTGACCTCCGTGTCAACCGGGACAACTCTGAGCGGGCCGTCGCGAACTCGTCCGTTCGCAACGCGGGCCGCCCCCAGCCGCTCACCTGGCTGGCGCTCACCCGGCCCGCCGGCCTTGCCGCAGAAAGACATCCACAGGGGGGAGGGCGCATGGCGCTGACGTTGTCCGGCCAGGCGGCCATTGTCGGGGTGGCCGAGACCGACTACGTACGGGGCACCGATCGCACGGTTCCCGAGCTCATCTTGGAAGCATCCATGGGCGCGATCCTCGATGCCGGATTGAAGCCGTCGGACATCGACGGCATCATCCCGCCGCCGGGCTTCTTCGCCGTCGAGGAGATCGCCGCCCACCTGGGCATTCCCGACCTTCACTATGCGGTCACCGTGCACATGGGCGGTGCCGGACCGACGGCCGCCCTGCAGTCGGCGGTCATGGCGATCGCTTCGGGCATCGCCGAGTCGGTGCTGATCACGCTGGGTTGGAACGGCTACTCGGCCCTGCGGCCGCGACCGGAGGTGGCCCGGTCGAAGCGCAAGATGGATGCCGGCCCGTTCGCGGACACGGCCCGCAACTTCTATGCGCCCTACGGCCTCAGATCCCCCGCGCAGTACTACTCGATGTACCTGCAGCGCTATGTCGACGCCTACGACGTGCAGCCGGAGGACGCCGCCAACATCGCGCTGGCCTGCCGGCGTCACGCCCAGCTGAACGACAAGGCGCTCATGCGCGGCCGACCGATGACCATGGACGACTACCTGGCCAGCGCGCCGATCGCCGGGCCGCTCCGCAAGCTCGACTGTTGCCTCGAGACCGATTGCGCCGCAGCGGTCGTGCTCACTTCCCCGGAGCGGGCCAAGGACCTGCCGCACACGCCGGTGCTCTTCCTGGGTGGCGCCGAGGGCCACCCCTATCCGGCCGACGAGCTGACGAACCGGCCCGACTTGCTGCGCCTGGGCATTCACAGCGCAGCTCCCCGGGCCTTCGCCATGGCCGGCGTGAAGCCGCTGGATGTCGACTTCCTGCAGATCTACGACTGCTTCACCTATGTCGTGATGATGGAGATCGAGGCATTGGGGTTGACCGAGCCGGGCGGGGCCAAGGAGTTCGTCAGTGGCGGGCAGATCGAGTTGGGCGGTCGCTACCCGATGAACACGCATGGAGGCCTCCTCTCGCAGGGCCACTGCTGGGGCCTCAACCATGTGGTGGAAGCCACTCGGCAGCTGCGTCACGAGGCCGGTGCGTCCCAAGTGGAGGGGTGCGAGTTGGGACTGGTGACCGGTTATGGCGATCTCGGTGACGGCAGCGTGGCCGTGCTGGCCCGAGGGCGGTGATTCGGATGACGACGACGCCGGCCGGCCCCCGCAAGTACGTTCCCAAGCCCGAGGGCCTCAACCTCGAGTTCTTTCTCCGTACCGTGGGCGGAACGCTGCACCTGCAGCGGTGTGACAGCTGCGGGCACTACCGCCATCCACCCCGCTACTACTGCCCGGAATGCTCGTCCGACAAGTACTCCTGGGTGCCCTCGCCGGGGCGCGGCCGGGTCTACTCCTGGGTGATCTCGCATTTCAGCACCGACCCGGGCTGGGTCGGGGAGGTGCCGTTCACCACGGTGGTGGTCGAGCTCGACGAGGGTCCCCGCCTGGTGGGCACCTTGCGCGGCATGGAGGGCTCCGCCTTGAAGCCCGGGATGCCGGTCCTGCTGGTCGGTGAGCCCAAGGGGGACGATTTCGTGTTCTTCTGGGTCGAGCCCGACCCGTCGCGCTCAGCCTGACGGCGAGCGCCATCCACGTCGGCTCGGCGGCTGCTCAACCCCCGCCGGGCTCGACCTCCAGACGAAACAGGTGCTGACCGAAGGGGGGCAGCACCACCTCCAATCCCTCGGCCGCCATGGCATCGCCCTCCCGCTGGTAGACGGCTCCATCGAGTCGGTCGTGGAGGAGCCACGGCCGACCCTCCACGGCCGACAAGCGGATGCGCCCCGTGGCCGGTCGGTCGGAAAGGTTCACCACGACAACATGGTGAGGGATCGGCTTGCCGCGCTCGCCCGGCTCGGACGACCACGCCCAAGCCGCCAGGTGAAAATGCGACTCCGGGTCGTGCCCCCAGCTCTCCACGGTCAGCAGCTCCCACCTGCCCGACCGCACGCCCTCGGCGTCGAGGACCTCGAGAAGGCGGCGCCACCAGCCCTCGAGGTCCCGGTCGACCGGTTCGAACGGCCAGCGGCCCAACTGCACGGGAGGATGCAGGCGCCGCCCCGTCGTCTGGCCGAGGTGCAGCAGAAGCGCCCCGGGCACGGTGCTGACCACGACCGAGGCGGCCTTGTTGCGGGCCGGCCCGACGGCCTCGGCGGCGCGGTCCTCGTCGTGGTTCTCGATGAACCGAACCAAACGCGCCTGGTAGGCCGGGTCGTGCGACAGGTGGGCCCGCAGCTTGCCAGCGTCCTGGTAGAGCAGGACGTCACGTAGGCGCTTGTCGTAGCAGTAGTCGAAACCCTGCTCGAGCAGGTCGGCCTCGCGGTCCCAATAGGCCTCGGCGACGAACAGGAAGTCAGGGCGAACGGCCCGCACTCGCTCGATCACCTCTCGCCAGAAGGGTTGAGGCCGGATCGGTCTGGCTCGGTTGCCCCAGGTGCTGGCCACGACATCGTCGAGTTGCAGCATGGCCATGTCACATCGCACGCCGTCGCTCTGGCCGGCCAGATCCACCAGCGTCGCCACGATTGCCTCTCGCAGGCCCGGTTGTTGCGGGTCGAGCTGAAGCACGTCTCGCCAAGGTGGAAAGTACGGATCTCGCCCATTGGCCAGCACGTGAGGTGACGCACCGGGTGTTCGGACGAAGGCATCCGGATGGTCGAGGAGGTCCCGCTCGGTTCCGGCCACGTAGAACTCGGGATGATCGGTGGCCCACAGGTGATCGATGGCCGTGTGGTTCGGCACGAAATCCACGAGGAGGCGGATGTTGCGTCGGGCCAGCTCGGCCCGGGCGGCGGCGAGGCCGGAGCGGCCGCCGAGCTGGGGGTCGACGTCGTAGCGGTGCACCGAGTAGGGAGAGCCGACGATGTCCTCGTCGGTCAGGTCCGAGAGGACGGCTGCGGCTCCCGCCCGCACCTGCGCGTCGGCGAGCGCCAAATTCCGGCCGACCGGACTGCGCTCCCAGACACCCATCAGCCAGACGATCTCGACGCCGGGCAAGACGACCTCGTCCCAGGCGGTGGCAGGCACGTCGGCCAGGGTCACGGCGCGCCCGACCCGGGCCGACAACTCGGTCAGCCACGGCCATGCCGGCACTTCGTGGATGAGCGGATGGGACGAGCGTGCGTGAGCTGGCGAAAAGGCCGTTATCCGCGCAGCTTACGGGGAGTGGGCCGAGCGAGGGGGACCCGGTTTTGATGGGCAGGGCGGCGTCGGGAGGCCCTATCCGCCCGTGTCCTTAGGGAGAGGGCCGAGCGACGGGGACCCGGTTTTGATGGGCAGGGCGGCG
>JAXDQG010000673.1:0-3735 GCA_034667945.1 Acidimicrobiia bacterium
CGTGGTGGCTCGACGGGATCAGCGAAGCGCCCATCGTGCGGGCCGGCGCCGACCCGGACCAGGGCATGCTGGACGTGCTCGCCCAGGTCCCCGTGTCCAGCACGGTCGGGGTGCGGTCGATGGTGGGAGCCAACGCCTGCTACACGCCGTTCGGCTTCCTCCTGGGCGACACGGGCAACAAAGCCGCGGACGAGGCCAACCGCCAACGGTGGATGGCACTGCTGGGCTTCCGGGCCCTGGGCGTCACTGGCTTCCCCTACCTGGGACAACTGGTGGGCAAGGCCGACCCCGTCCCGCTGCTCCGCCTGCCCTACGCGGTCGACCCGCGGTTGTCTCCGGCGAACGCTGCGGTGGCCTGGGCCGCAATCGGTGACTACCTGCGTGGCCTGCGAGGCCGCCGCACCGCGTCATTGCAGGCCGAAGACCCGCGCTCGTTCACTTCCTTGCTCACGCTGTTGGCTCACCGCTCGGTCATGCTCGAACGACTGCGCACCGGCGTGGCCGACAGCAAAGGGTCGATCGCCGGTCGCCTGGTGGAAGCCCACCTGCGGGTGGACGACCCAGCGGTGGTGCAGGCCGCCATGATCTCCACCACCGCCACGCTCCGCATCGGCGAGACCCGTTCCAACGCAGCAGCCCTGCTGGCCGGCTCGATCGAGCAGCCGGACGGCTCTGCGCTGGGACTGATCGACCATCTCGACCGTGAGCTGGTCTCCGGGGCGATCGACGTCGTCCGGCACCCCGGTTATGTCGACACGGTCCACGCCGCCGAAGCAGTCGCCGACCTGCCACCCGATCGGGCTGCGCTGCTGCTCGGCGAGGCCCTTGACGTGGCCTCGCACCGGTTCGACGCCTGGATCACGTCCGTGGCCACCCGCCGCCTGTCCGACCTACGGGCGACGACGCCCAGCGGCGTCACGATCGGTGCCTACGCGGCCGTGGAGGATCTGATCCGCCGGCCGGCCCGAGCGGCAGTGGCGGACCCGCCCGACGGTGCCCCGACACCCCTGGTACAGGACGTGGCGGGCGGCGGCTACATCCATGCCCCGTCGCTCGCCCAGGCGGCGACGGCCGCGGTGCTCCGGGCCGGGCACCTGGCACACGCAGCCCGCGATCCCCACGCGGGCGCGCTCGCCGTGGATCTGTCCAGTAGTCGCGTGCGGACCGCCCTCGGTCTGCTGGACGGCGTACGCCAGGGCCAGTCCTTGGGCGCGCTGCTGGGTTACCGGGCCGAGCGGTTGCTGCACGAGCGAGGTGCCCACACCGCCGTGGAGGTCGTCCGCCGATTGGCGCCCCCGCCGATGGTCACCGCGCCCGGCACGCCGGAGGGTCTGCCTCCCCGATCGGTCTGCGACGGCTTGGCGCTCAGCCGGCTGGAGCGCTCGGCGGTGCTCGCGGCGGTTGCCGGGGCCGACGCGGCCGACGGGGCTGACCGGACGACGGTGAACGCAGTGCTGGACGAGCTCGCCGAGGCGGTTGACGCCGTGGCCGACCTGCTGCTCGCCGAGGGTGTCCATCAGATCGTGCGGGGCAACCCCGATCGAGCCGCCGCCGCGCTCGACACGCTCAACCGGGGCGAGGGCGCCATGGCCGAGCCCGAGGTGGTCCGTACGCCCCGCACGGGGACGAGCATCACCAACCGGGTGCTGGTCACGATGGGCGCGCAGGTGGTTGCCGCGCCCGGCTGGCCGACGGACGGGGTGCGGGCCGCAACCGAGCCCCGTGTCGCTGCGTGGGCGGGCCACCTGCTGGGCGACCCGACCAACCTGGCGGTGAGGCTCCATGCGGCGGAGGCGCCGCATGCGGGGGAGGCGGCGGAGGCGCCGGGCGACAACCCTCCGTCCGCGGCGACGGTCACCATGCTGACCTTGCAGCAGGTGGGCGTGGGCGCCCTCGATCTGGTCTACGAGCCGCTGGCGCCTCGGGTCCTTCGCCATGCCCGGACGCTGGGGTTGGGGGATGTGAGCGTCGACCTCGAGGAGCCGGCGATGGCTTCCGTGCTGGCCACCGCGGAGCTGATCCACGGTGTGCTCAGCCGGGCCCGGGCGGGGACGGGGCTGGACCTCGTCCGTCCGCAGGATCGTGGCGGGGTGGTGATCGGGCCGCCACCGGCGGGAGGCATCGGGTCCGAGGCTGGGCCGCTCGAGACCACGCTGCCGGATGTCGACCGGGGCAATCGGCGGGCCCGTTTGGACGGGGCACGAGCCCGTTTGCAATCGGCTGTCGCGCGGCTGGCGGGCATCGACGTCACCGCTCCCCCGCCGGCCGAGTCGTCGCTGGTCGAAGCGCTCGACACGCTGGCCGCGTTCGGTGTGGCGCCCGGAGGCGATCCTGCGCAGGCGCCGAGCGCGACTGCGCTGCTGGCGCTGCATGATGCCGGCCAGGCCCGTCTTGCGGCCTCCGAAGCCTCCCCCGACGATCCAGCCGCGTTGTTCGGCGAAGGTTTTCCGGTGTTGTCACTGGCGGCTCCGCCCTTCGCGGCGCCGCTGACGGCTGCCCTGGGCAGCGATCCGCTGGCGGCCGCCCCGGCCAACGTCTTGGCGCCACTCGGGGGCGCCGGAGCGGCCCTGGTGTCGTGGCTGGAAACGCATGGCCGTGTGCGGCCGGGCGTCGGTAGGTTGGCCGACCTGTTGCTGGCCGCCCGTCTGCGAGGCACGCAGGGGCCGGCCGGGTTGCGAGCGGTGCAACTGCCGGTGGAGCCGTTCCCGGGGGCTGATCCGGCTCGACGGCGACAGTGGGTCGGTCTGCCCTTCCCGGCGGCCCTGGGCCCCGACCCAGTGACCAGCCTGGTGGTGCACGCCCTCGGCGACATCGACCCGACCGAGGGAACGGCGGTGCTCGTGGTGGACGAGTTCGTCGAGGTCGTGCCCGCGGCCGAGACCACCACTGCGGTGTCCTTCGGCTTCGACGCCCCGGGTGCTCGTCCACCGCAGTCCATCCTCCTGGCGGTGCCCCCCGTGGCCGATGCTCCCTGGACCATCGATGCGCTGGCCGAGGTCATCGGCGAAACGCTCGACCTGGCCAAGATCCGGATGGTGGACCTGTCCGCAGTGGCATGGGCCGGCCGGTTCGTGCCGACGATCTACCTGACGGACGGGGATGTCGCCTCCGGGCTCGATCTGCCGATGAGGGACCTGGTCAAACAGGCCCACCTGCACGCCGAGGTGTTCCGCCCGTGATCACGACCACCACGTGGCACCGTCTCGAACCCCGGGTGCGGGGTGCCGAAGCGTCGTTGGGCTTGCGGGCCGCGGTCCACGACCCACTGTGGCTGCTGGGCCGGCAGTGGCAGGTGGGTGAGCTGCTCGGTGAGGACGCCGCGTCGCCGGTGGCCGTGCGGGTCGAGACCGCGGAGTACGGACTGGATCGTTGGCGGGCGGCCGGCGGTGCGAGCGATGGTGTTGCCGTCCACTACGACCCGGCGGTGCTGCCGCTGGAGGTCGTCGTCGAGCGCGAGCCGATGGTGGCGCCAACGCTGCGGCTGCGTCTGGATGCGTGGACTCGTCTCGCCGAGCTGCTGCGGGAGGCGGGTATGGATGACCGTTTGCCCGGACTGGCGGCGGCCCACCCGCTACCCCCGGCGCGTGTGCCGACCGATCCGGCCGAAGAGCGCTTCCGGTTGTTGGCGGGCGCCGGCGCGGGTGATGGGCTGGGGGTGGCGGCGGCGTTGGAGGGGGATGCGGGCGGATTGCCCTCCGAGCTGGTGGCGGCGTTCTTGGCTTGGGTACGGGCGCA
>JAXDQG010000674.1:0-5035 GCA_034667945.1 Acidimicrobiia bacterium
TCGCCCAGCAGGTCGCGCTCGGCGGCCGCGGGCATGACGCGGCGACCGGCAACCGTTTCACGGATGGTGCTGAGCAGGCGGTCGACCGAGTCGATCGTCGACACGGCACCGGACGCACCGGCCTCGACACAAGCGGCGACCCGGATGCGGTCGGAGCCGTCGGTCACGGCCAGCACGCGGGTGCCGATGCGGGCCAGGGCCCGGACCAGGTCGATCGCGTCCACGGCGCCTGCGTCCACGAGCACGAGGTCCGGATCGAACGCCCGAACCTGCCGGATGACCGCGTCGAGCGTGGGCTCGGTCGAGATGTAGGTGGCGACGCTGGACGCGGCTAGCACCATGGCCAGACTCTGGGCGACGAGCGCATGTCGGTCGACGATGACCACGCGTCCCCCGATGGGGTGGCTGGTCAGCGTGCCGGCGTGGAATTCGGCCGTCGACGGCGAGCCGAGGAAGTCGAGGGGAGCTGTGGTTGACATCACCGGAGCTATCGGCCGGGTCCCGGATAGTCCTTGAGGAATCTTTGTGGAGCAGTTTTTCCGGCCCTCGCCGAGCCCTCGCCGATCCCTCGCCGATCCCTCGGGCGGCGGATCAGCGAGAGCTGATCTTCTTCTTCAGCGCTGCCACCTTGTCCCGGAAATAGGGCTGCTCGGTGGACCAGGCTTGCGGCTCGAGCTCCATCATCATCGCCTCACGATGGTCGTCCACCGTGCCGATGCTCCGGATGGTGTGGGTGATCTTCTTGACCAGCTCGATCGGTGCGTTGAGGGCGTTGCGGGCCATCTCCTGGGCAGTGGGGAGCAGCTGATCGTCCTCGACACAACGCCACACCAAGCCGTGCTTCTCGGCCGCCTCTCCGTCGAGCACCTGGCCGAACACCACTGTGGCGAAGGTTGTCTGCGGTCCGGCGATGCGCTGGAACATCCAGGTGTGGCCGCCGCCCGGGTGGATGCCGAGGTTCAGGAAGCGGGTGTCGAAGCGGGCAGAGCGGGCGGCCAGCCGCAGGTCGCAGACCAGTGCGAGGTTCATGCCGGCGCCGACGGCCGCACCGTTCACCGCGGCGATGGTAGGCAGCGGGCAGCGGCCGACGCGCATGAAGCCCTCGTAGATGGCCAAGAGGCCCTCTCGCGAGCCCTTCTGGTCAAGGTGGGAGAGGTCGGCGCCCGCGCAGAACGCGGGCGGGGCCCCCGTGATGACGACCGCGCCCACGGAGGGATTGGCCTCGATGGCATCGAAGGCCGCGAAGATCTCCTCGTTGAAGTCCAGGTCGAGGGCGTTGCGGCGACCCGGGTCGTTGAGGGTGATGGTGGCGACGCCGTCGGCGATCTCGGTCAGCACTCGACTCATGGCCCGGCACCCTAGCGCTGCCGGCTGGGGCGGTTCCCAGAACGGGCGGCCTACGGTTCGCCGGGGTTGGACCGCTGGTCACGTATCCTGCCCTGCATGGCCGCCGGCGAGCTGCAGGTCACGCTGGACGCAGTGATCGTCGCCGTCACGGACGAGACGCCGCGCATCCTGGTGATCGACGGCGAGGACCATTCGCCTCGGCTGCCGTCGGGCCCGCTGGACCCGGGCGACCGCACACTGGACCGGGCGCTTCGCCGGTTCGTCCGGCAGCAGGCCGGGCTCGAAGTTGGTTACGTCGAGCAGTTGTACACCTTCGGTGACCTCGACCGCTCCGCGGGCTTCGTCGGCCGTCCCGAGTGCAGCCGGTTGCTGTCCATCGCCTACCTGGCTCTGGTGAGAGAGTCCCGTCCGGCGGCCGGGGCCACGTGGATGAACTGGTACGACCTGTACCCCTGGGAGGACCAGCGGGCCGGTCCGCCCCCGGTGCTGGGCTCGGCCATCGAGCCCGCGGTCGCCGAGTGGGTGGAGGCCTCTCCCACGCCGGCAGTGCGCTCCGAGCGGGAGGAGCGGGCCACAATGGTCTTCGGCCTGGGTGGGGCGGCCTGGGATGGGGTCCGCGTGCTCGAGCGCTATGAGTTGCTCTACGAGCTCGGTCTGCTGGCCGAGTCGGCGGGTGAGGATCCAAGCCCGTCGGCCGGACTCGGGCGGCCGCTGCAGCTGGACCACCGGCGCATGGTGGCCACGGCGCTGGGCCGGCTGCGGGGGAAGTTGACCTACCGCCCGGTGGTGTTCGAGCTGCTCCCGCCCACCTTCACGCTGTTCCAGCTGCAACGCCTGGTCGAGGCGCTTTCTGGCGTTCGGTTGCACAAGCAGAACTTCCGTCGGCTGGCAGAGGGTGCGGGCTTGGTCGAAGGCACCGGCGAGGTGGCCCGCACCGGTGGGCGACCGGCCGAGTTGTTCCGCTTCCGGCGGGAGGTTCTGCGTGAGCGTCCTCGTCCCGGCGTCGGCACGCCCTGGACCCGTAGCTGAACCTGCTGTCGGCTAGCTGAACCTGCTGTCGGCCGCACGCCTGCGTCTCTGGGCCGGCTGGGGTCAGGGGTGTCGACGGTTGGGTCGGTGCTCGTTCATCATTCTCTTGCTTGCCCGTCGCCGGCCGTGCATATACTCTGACCGAGCATAACTAATACTCCCTCTGAGCATTAGTGAGGCGGAAGGAGCGCACGATGACCGCCACCAGGCTCCCGATTCGCATCACCGGTAGCGAAGGCGACACGGCTCTCGAGCGGGGCCGCGCGGCCCTGCCGGAGATCGATTGGCTGACTGCTGCCCGGGACATCGAGGCCATCCAGCGGCTCAAGGCGGAGCGCAACGCCATCGTGCTGGCCCACAACTACATGACGCCCGACATCTACCACGGGGTGGCGGACATCACGGGCGACTCGCTGGGCCTGGCACGCCAGGCGGCCAAGACGGACGCCGAAGTGATCGTGTTCGCCGGGGTGCACTTCATGGCGGAAACCGCCAAGATCACCTGTCCGGACAAGACCGTGCTGATCCCCGATCCGAAGGCCGGGTGCTCGCTGGCCGAGTCGATCACCGGTGCGGATGTACGGCTGCTGCGTGAGCGCTATCCCGGCGTGCCGGTGGTCGCGTACGTGAACACCTCCGCCGAGGTGAAGGCCGAGGTGGATGTGTGCTGCACGTCCGGCAACGCCCTCGAGGTCGTGGAGTCGTTGGGGGCCGAGCGGGTGATCTTCCTGCCCGACCAGTACCTCGGGCGGTGGGTGGCCTCGCAGAGCGGGGTCGAGCTCATTCTGTGGGAAGGCTCGTGCATGGTGCACGAGCGGTTCACCGGCGACGACCTGCGTCGTTACCGGATCGATTCGCCCGGGTTGCAGATCATCGCCCACCCCGAGTGCCCGCCGGACGTGCTGGAAGAGGCCGACTTCGTCGGCTCGACCGCCGGGATGATCGATTTCGTGAAGAACCGCCACCCCGAGCGGGTGGTGATGGTCACGGAGTGCTCAATGGCCGACAACGTGGCCCTGGAGTCGCCCGGCATCGAGTTCGTGCGGCCTTGCAACCTGTGTCCGCACATGAAGCGGATCACCCTGGCGAAGATCCGCCATTCGCTCGAGACCATGACGACGGAGGTGGTGGTCGATCCTGCGGTGGCCGAGCGCGCCCGTCTTTCGGTCGACCGGATGCTGGCGATCGGCGGTCGGCGGTGAGCAGCGAGATCCTTCCGACGGACGACCTCGTGATCCGGCACGTCTGCGCCGTGGTCATCGGCGCCGGGGTAGCGGGTCTGTCAACCGCGCTGGAGCTGGTCGCCCGCGACGGCGGCTCGACGTCAGAGGTCGTGGTGGTCGCTGATCGCCTTCCGGGCGAGGGCGGCTCCAGCCCCTGGGCCCAGGGCGGAATGGCCGCCGCGGTCGGTGACGACGACCGACCGGCCGACCACGCAGCTGACACTGTGGCGGCGGGTGCCGGCCTCGTCGATGAGGCCGTCGCCCGCGTGGTCTCCGAGGCTGCCCCCGACACTGTGGACTGGTTGAACCGGGCAGGCGCCCGATTCGACCGCCTTCCCGACGGGACGCTTGCGCTCGGGCGCGAAGCCGCCCACGGGCGTCATCGCATCGTTCACGCTCGTGACGCCACCGGCGCCGAGCTGGTCCGGACGTTGGCCGAGGTGGCCCGCAACCAGCGAGGACTGACCTTGGCCACCGGGCATTTGGCAGTTGACCTGCTGCGCTCGGCGTCGCGAGTGGCCGGTGTGCTCACCCGCGACCTGGGGACCGGTCAGTTGATCGCTTGGATTGCGCCTGCGGTGGTGTTGGCCACGGGGGGCTACGCCCATCTCTGGGCGGTTACGACGACGCCTCCCGAGGCCGTGGGGGACGGCATTGCCTTGGCGGCCCGTGCCGGGGCTGAGCTGGCTGATCTCGAGTTCGTGCAGTTCCACCCGACGGCGCTGGCGGGCAACGCCGATCCCGCCCCGCTGCTGACCGAGGCGTTGCGAGGCGAAGGCGCGGTCCTGATAGACGAGGTCGGTGAGCGCTTCGCGCTGGCGGCCCACCCCGACGGCGAGCTCGCCCCCCGCGACGTGGTGGCCCGGGCCATCTACGCCCACCTGGCTGCCGGTCACCAGGTCTTCCTGGACGCCCGAGCGGCGGTTGGCGACGCTTTTCCCGAGCGGTTCCCCACCGTGTTCGGCCACTGTCAGCGAGCCGGCATCGACCCACGGCGTGAACCGGTTCCCGTGTCGCCGGCCGCGCACTATTGCATGGGCGGCATCGTGACCGACGTCCGAGGCCGGACATCGGTCGACGGGCTGTGGGCTGCGGGCGAGGTGACCGCCACCGGTCTGCACGGCGCCAACCGGCTGGCCTCGAACTCGCTGCTCGAAGGCATTGTCA
Source organism: Acidimicrobiia bacterium (assembly GCA_034667945.1). GTDB lineage: Bacteria > Actinomycetota > Acidimicrobiia > Acidimicrobiales > CAIXPF01 > JAXDQG01. Next base: position 4,767 of record JAXDQG010000674.1, read on the forward strand.
TGGGTCGCCGCGTGGCGGCGGACATCGTCGACCAGCGGGGTTCCCGACCGCCGGTCGTGGTGGAGGTGCCGGTGGGCGCGGCCAGGCGCAACGAGGGCGACCCGAAAGATGTGGTCGGCAGCGTGAGGCAGATCCTGTGGCGCGGTGTCGGCCTCGTGCGGGACGAGGTCGGGCTGCAGCAGGCCCGGCGCGAGCTGGCTGCGCTCGAGCCGGCAGCCGATGGCAGTCGCGCGGCGGCAAACGCCCTGACGGTTGGCGCCCTCGTGGTC
>JAXDQG010000675.1:0-4293 GCA_034667945.1 Acidimicrobiia bacterium
TCCCGATCGTGGACGAGTTGCTCGACTCGGAGAAAGTCTTCGCAATTTGGACGCTCGGAACGCCCAGCACGCTGAAGACCTACGACAAGATCAATCAGCGTTGCGTGCCCCAGCCCATGGCGATGACCGCACATGCGGCCTTCGGCGACCCGGTGAACCATCCGTGGACGACCGGCGCGCCCCAGCCCACCTACAGCACGGAGGCGATCCTGTGGGGCGCCTCCATCGAGCAGCATCTGGGCGAGTTCCCCACCGATCGCAAGATCAAGGTCGCGTCGCTGGTCCAGAACAACGACTTCGGAAAGCTCTATGACGCCTCGTTCAAGGCCTACGTCAGCACTTCGGCGAAGCTGAAAGACCGCGTCGACTACTTCAATGAGACCATCGAAGCGGCGGCGCCAACGGTCACCGACCCGATGACCACGCTGTCGGCCAAGAATCCCGATGTGTGGATCAGCATGCTGGCGGGCACGCAGTGCACCCAGATCGTGTCCGAAGCTGCGCAGAACGGTCTCAAGGAGCGGGCGAAGTATCTCTTCATGCCACAGACGTGCGCCGGCGCCAGCTTCATCAGCAAGGAGAAGCTGGGTGGCGACGGGTCGGCCGGAAACGGCTGGTGGAACCTGAGCCCGGGTCTGAAGGACATGAAGGATCCGGGCTTCCAGAACGACCCGTACGTGAAGTGGCTCAAGGAAGCGATGAGGGCCAAGGGGCTGGATCCGGAGGCGTCGGTCAACCTGAGCGGTGGCATCAACTACGGCTTCCCCGTCGTGCAGGCGCTGGCGATCGCCGGCCAGCTCGACGGTGGCGTGACCCGGACCAACTTCCAGCTCGCCCTGCGCGCGATGGACATGACCTCACCCATGCTGCAGCCGGGTGTACGGCTTCACATGGATGGGTTGAAGGACGGCTACATGGTCGAGGGTGGCATCTTCCAGAAGTGGGATTCTGCCAAGCAGAGCTACGTGCCCCAGGGCAACATGATCGACCTGGACGGCAAGGCGAAGCTCTGCGTCTGGGATCAGGCGACGTCCAGCTGCAAGTGACCCACTGCGGTCGGTGACGCGGCCCCTCGTGCCCTCGGAAACGAGTACGCACGAGGGGCCGTGGCGCGTCCGGAACTCTTCTGTGCGTCATCACTCCACCACGGAGCGCGGTCAAGCGGGGTTGGCGAGCGGCCCACCCGGCATCGAATTCGACCGCTGCGGCTCCGGCGAATCGACGTCGAATCGGTGCGTACGGCCGGCGAAATCGAGGTATGCCCGCCAGCGAACCAAGCAACTCTTCGGTCGCGCGCAGCCACCTCCGGGCGAAGCGTAAAGGAGCTAGCCCACCCTGGTGACAGGAGCGCGATGCGGCCATCTTCGGGCGGTCGCCAAGTGCCCCAGGACGAGCGCTGCGCTCAAGACCACCGCGCCAGCCAGCGCCGCGCCCGCCACCACGTCCGTGAGGTAGTGCACCCCCAGCGCGATGCGGGCCAGGCACACCGCGAGGGCATATGCCGCCCCCGCCACGAGCACGAGCCTTCGGTGGTGAACACGGAGCGCGTAGGCCAGCACCGCCGCGGTCAAGGCGAGTGCCGTGGTCGCGGTGGCGTGGCCGGACGGAAACGATCTGCCGTGGACGTGCACCAGCAGCGCAGTGTCGGGCCGGGCCCGGCTGACCAGGACTTTCACGATGCTCTCCAGGATCACCGAGAGGATCACCGCCGCGGGTGGAAACAGTGCCATCAGCACGTTCCTCATCCGGCGCCAAACCGCCAGCCCGATGCCCACCGCTGATGCCATGGCCACTGCGGGTAGGCCCAACACGCTGATCAGGGTGAAGGAGACGCGGGGTACGGACCCTGGAGGGGCGTAGAGCCGCTCACCGACGGCCCGGTCGAACCAACCGCCCTTCGTGGCGTGCCACACCAGCACCGCCAGCATCAAGACGAGACCGACCTCCACCGCGATAACCACCGGGGCAAACCGTCGCAATCGGCCCCCGACAAGGGGTGGAACTTCCAGCGTCGCATCGGGCGGAGTGCTCGAGTCGTGGTCAACCGCCATGTGGGCGGTTACCCCGGCGCTCCGGTCAGTCAACCTCGGCCGCGTGGCGCGCAAACGCCAGCGTCTTCACCGCTTCTCCTCCATGTCGAAGTGCTCCGACAGTTGCGTCATACGCAGCAAGCGTGCGACGTACGGTGGCACTCCTCGGAGGAGGAGCGCCGCCCCACGGATCGCCAATTCCCTATCGGTGACCAACAGCACCCGAAGACCGCTCGAATCCACGAATGAGACATCGCTCATGTCCAGGGCAAGCGTCTTCACCAGCTCGTCTCGCCCCAGTTCGGATACTGCTGACGACAGCATGCTGGCGCCGGCGCCATCGAGCTCGCCGACGAGGCGCAGCACCCGCTCGTTCTCGGACGGAGGCGGCTCGACGACGACCTCGAAATGCGGCATCTGTCGATCTACCACCGAACCCCTCTCAAGCAGGTCTGATGTTCGGATTCAGTCGAAACAGATTAGCTGGGTCGTACTTGGCCTTCACATTGCGCAGCCGGCCGAGATTCGCACCATACGAGGCGCGTACCTTCTCGGGCTTGTCGTCGTCGGCTAGGTGATTGATGTAGGCGCTGCCCTGCAGGTGGGGCTCGCACCGGTCCCACACGGAGCGCACCCAGTTGGTGTGCACGTCGGGGCCGGCAGACTCCCATTGTCCGATGACGTCGAAGTCCCATTGCGGACGTCGAGCCGAGAACGCGGTCTCCGTTTCCGGAACGCGCGTGGCGACGCCATGCATGTAGAAGAACAGGACGGCGCTCATCGGTGAACTGAACGCGCCGGCGCTATCTGTGGCGATGTCGATCAGCTCGTCGCTGATCTGCTCGGTGAACGCCGATCGCCAGTATCGATGCAACCCGTGATGGGCGTTTGGCTCGTCCAGGAACGTTTGCCGGACCCCATACGGAACCGGACCGACCACGTCCGCCAAGGGCCTGCCGAAGCTGCGGGCCGGCGCGAGCACCCGCTCGCCCTCCGCGATGGGTCCGTTGTAGCCGAGCACCAGTGCCACCACCGGCACACCTGCTTGCGGGTCGGTCAAGAGACCGGCGTAAGCCTCGGCTTCGTCGGGCAGCGTCGGGCAGAAATCGCGATAGAAGCGCAGAACGTCACGGGCCTGGTCGAGCCCATACACCACCAAACCGCCCAGCACCGTGTCCACCGGATGCAGCTGATACTCGAACGACGTCACCACCCCGAAGTTGCCTCCGCCGCCCCGGAGCGCCCAGAAGAGATCGGGGTTGCGATCGGCATCCACGGTGTGCATGGCCCCATCGGCCGTGACCACATCGGCCGAGAGAAGGTTGTCGACCGTGAGGCCGTGCTTGCCCATCAGCCAGCCCAATCCCCCGCCGAGCGTCAGGCCGGCCAAGCCGGTGTTGGAGACTGTTCCCCCTGTGGTCGCTAGGCCGAAGGCCTGCGTCTCACGATCGAATTCGCCCCACAGCACCCCGCTCTGCGCTCGGGCGGTCCGGGCAGCCGGGTCAACGCGGATGCCCTTCAGCGGCGAGAGATCTATGACCAGTCCCCCGTCATTGGTGCCATATCCGGGAGCGCTGTGTCCCCCGCCCCGAACCGAGACGAGAAGCTGGTTCTCGGCGGCGAAGGCCACGGCCTGGCGGACGTCTACGTCGCCCCGACAACGCACGATCACACTTGGTCGCCGGTCGATGTGCCCGTTCCACACCCGGCGCGCCGCCTCGTAGCTGCCGTCGTCCGGAGTAACTACATCCCCGAGCAGGGACGAGCGCAATTTCTCGATGATCGAGGAGCTGAGCGCCCGAGGTTCGCCGGTATGAGTGGCGACAAGAATTTCTGACATTGCATCCCCTCCACGTCAATGCCAACGCAATATCTGGCCGCATCGTAAACGCGGCGCGGCAAGGGCGCGAGAGTGTTGTGCAAATGTGGCGGGCGCGCGTTGTGGCGTCACCGAGTGTCGAGTATCTGAGTCCGACCGGCCACGCTGCCAAGGGGCACCTCGCCAAGAAGGCTGAGGCGCCCGCTCGCACACGAGGACGAATATCCCGGCTGGATCAGGTCAGGGCGACCAGCTTGAACACCGCGCCGGTCGGGTCTGCAGCCGTGGCCAGGCGCCCGTAAGGCGTGTCCTCGGCACCCGTCACGATGGACCCGCCCAGACCTGCGACTCTGTCCAGGGTTTCATCAGTGTCGGTCACACCGAAGTAGACCGACCAATGCGCCGGTACCCCTTCGGGCAGGAATTGGGATGCATCCATGATGC
>JAXDQG010000676.1:0-3724 GCA_034667945.1 Acidimicrobiia bacterium
ATCGTGTCCCTGTTCGAGCAGATCGGCTGACGCGCGTGCGCGTTGCCCACGTTGGGTCGATCCGCCGCCTATGCCCGTCAACCGATCGCCGGCCGATCGGGACGTCCCGTTGGGCGATCCGGCTGCGGGCCACCTGTAGGCGGATCCGTCCACCGGGAACGCCTCAGCAGGCGATATCCCCGATGTCACCTTCGTTCGTCGTGACCCAAACGCCGCAGGTGCTCACGTACGCAAATCGGTAGGTGTCGTGCACCGGCGGCCCGGCGACGTCGACATAGTTGCGCGCGAACCGGATGGGGTTCTGGCAGTCCAATCGATCGCACTGGGCGTCGAAGGTGCCAACGAACCCGTGCGTCGGGAGCGTCGGCGCAAACGTCCCAATCAGACGGAGAGAGTCGATGCCGGCGAAACGCCCAGCGACGCCGGCCGGCACCTCGCCGGTCCCTGCTGGGCTCGGACCGCCGAAAGCCTCGAATGTGCCCGCTAGGCTGATCGCCGCACAGAAGGTGTCGGCTCCTGTGCGGTAGAGGCGAAAGCGCGAAACAGCCGCAGCGAGCGCCCACACCTCACCGTTTGAGGCAAGGTCCTGCTCGTTCACAAACCGGTAGGTCACATCGACAACGGCTCGGCCAACCTCGCACGGCTGCGTTGCCGTCCGGCCCGAGGCAGGCGCCGCCATCAGGTTGAGCGCCCCGAGCAGCGCAACGACGACTCCAACGACTCGACCTACGGCCATCGCAAGCCCCTCGTCAACGTGTGCTGGCCGAGGATAGCTCCGGACGACCACGCGTCAGCTGTTCGCCGCCTGATACTCCGGACGACACCATCGGCGGTTGCCGCGCTCGCCGTCGTCGTGCTTTACGCCGTCTCTCCGATACGCCAACATCCCGTAGCTCCCTCGTTCGAGCGGCATCACTTGCAGTCCAATGCCCGGCGTCGGCCGGAGCGGGTCTGCAGCAGCCAGACTCGCCCGCTGGCCCAACGACGGCCGGGCTCGCGCAGGAGGAACCGCTTGCGAGGCGTCGAGCCGGCTCGTCGCCGACATCTGCGTCCGAGCGCCGGTCGTCCCGCAACGGGATCCCCTTGCGCGACAGCCGCGCCACGGGGCTCATAGGGCAATACGGCGCGAAGTGAACGAGGCTCCTGCCTGCGCGTGGGTCGAACGAGCTCTCCGTCGCACGTGGGCGTGGCGTGGCGGTGTCGTCGCCCCGGGACAATCCCGATACTTGGCAGGCGCGGCGCGGCAAGGATGGGTGTGTGGCGGCCACGACGGTGGAGTTCACGTACCAGCCCGAGGTCGTGCTCGATGTCGCACACGACCTTCTCGTCTCGCGGCCGGTCGTACACAACCTTGTCCTGTCGTTGCTCCAGGAGCGAGTAAGGCGGCCGGAGCCTGGCCGCTACTGGATCGTCGCCTGCGACGGGCGCCCTGCCGGCGTCGTCTTCCAGTCACCGTTGGACTTTGCGGCGACGATGACGCCGCTGCCCGAAGACGCCGTCGATGTCGTCGTGGACGCCATGGTCGATGCTGGCGTCGCGCTTCCCGGGATCAACGGCGAGGCCGCCACCGCGGCACGCTTCGCCGGTTGCTGGACAGAGCGCCACCGCACGGCGGCCCGCCCTATCGACGGCCAGCGAATCTATGAGCTGGGAGTGCCGGTGGCGCCGGTCGACGTGCCCGGTCGGCTTCGCCAGGCCGGGACCAACGACCGTGACCGTATCCTCGCGTGGATGCAGGGCTTCGACGCTGACACCGGCGAGCGCACGAGCGAGCGCCGGGTCGTGGCTGAAGCCAGGATCGCCGCCGGACAGTTTTCGCTGTGGGAGGAGGGCGAGCCTGTGTCCATGGCTGCCTTCGTCGCGTCCGCCGCCGGAGTCGCCCGGATCCAGGCCGTCTACACGCCTCCCGACCTTCGCCGGAACGGATACGCCAGCGCGTGCGTCGCCGGCCTGTCGGGCCGACTTCGCGACAGCGGCCTCCAGTGCATGCTGTATGCAGATCTCGGCAATCCCAGCTCCAATTCGGTGTACCGACGGATCGGGTACCGGGCCGTCGCCGAGTGCCTGCGGTACCGGTTCACGTGACGAGCGCTCCGGCCGTCGAGCTGCGCGGGCTCGGCAGCGACGAGTCGCTGGTGGCGTTCGCCGAGTTGTGCACGGGTTCTTGCAAGAGTCGATCCCCCGGTGGGCGCACCGTCCCACCGACGCTCGTACCCCGCCCTGGCGCATGGGCCGACCTCACGGCCCGCACGCCGATCCGCCTCCGGTACTGGCCCGGCGATTCCCAGCCCGCCAGGGCGCGATCTCACGCCGCTCCACCTCACCTGAATAGCGCGAGGGTGGGGGATGGTTGATGCCAGCCGAGACGCGGTCGACAGACCCCAATGCCGGCGATGCTCACAGGGCTGAACGTCCCCGTCGAGCAGGTCCTCGCGTTCCGGGCCCGGGCCTCGCACCTCGACGCCAAGCTTGCGGCCGGGTCGTATGCACAGGCGACCCACGCCGGGCTCCAAGACTCCATCCCGCGCGCCGGGCTGATCGGCCTCCACGCACGCATCGAAGGCGTCCAGCCGTCGGACTGGAACCACCCCTCGCTCTGCCAGATCTGGTTCCGGGGCGGCGCCGACTACATCATTCCGAGGGCGGACATCGCGCCGTTCACGCTGGGGACGCTCCCGCGCGATCCGGTCAGGCGGGCGGCAATCGACCACGCCGCCGCCCGAGTCGTCGAGTTCCTCGCCGGGCGCGAACTCAAGACCCGAGACGTGACCCAAGGCGTGGGATTCCCCGACCACATGGCCATCCGCCAAACGTCGCGGTCGGGGCGCGTCCTGATCCGGTGGAACGCCAGCACGATCTTCGCCTACGAGTGCGAGCGCCCGGACGTGGACGAGGAGGACGCCCGCCTCGAGCTCTGCCGGCGGTTCCTGCGATGGTTCGGACCGCAGACCGTGGACCGCTTCCGGTGGTGGACCGGGCTCGAGGCGAAGGACGCCGCCATCACGTGGGGGAAACTGCGGCCGGAGTTGGTCTTGATGGAGTTCGCCGGCGAGTCGCGAATGATCCTCGAGGCTGATCTCGACCGGCTGCGAGCGGCCGAGCCCTTGAGCGGCGTGCGCTTGGTCCAGAATGACGACCCGTGGCTGAAGCTGGACAGGCCACTGCACGTGCCGGACAAGAGCTTGCACGACTGGCTCTTCCCGACCTCGAACAACTCCCGCGGCTACGCCGCGAACGCCGTGGTTGTCGACGGGACGATCGCCGGTGTGTGGCAACGGCAGCAGCGCAAGGTCACGATCCACCCGTGGCGCCGGTTATCGAGGAACCTCAAGGCGGCGATCGAGCAGGAGGCGCTCTCGTTCCCCATCCGATCGAATGCGGCAGCGACCGTCGCATGGGAGGAGCGGTGACCGGTGTCTGGGCACGCGAAGGGCCTCGCCACCTCATTGAGTCACTGGTCGCGCCTGTCAGTCCTGGTGTCTTAGCAGAAGCCGTGCCTTGAGCACCGAGCGTCGCCGGCGGCGGGATGAGGCGTAGGGTGCGAACCGATGGTCGGCGCCACCACGCGCCAGCATGGGGGCGGAGGGGCCGGATCCGACCGTCGCTTGTACGTGAGGAGGAGCCCGTTATGGCGTACTCGCCGTGGGACGTACAGGAGCTGGAGGCATACGCCTCGGAGACATCTGTCGTGGCCGGGGACACCATCGGATTCCACGCCTGCGTG
>JAXDQG010000677.1:0-8826 GCA_034667945.1 Acidimicrobiia bacterium
AACGGTTCTACGTGGAAGTGACACCCACTGACGCCCCGCCATCGCTGGTCGGCGCGTCGGTGGTGCTGACCATCACCGTGTCGTCCACCGAGGGACAGGTCCTGACCGTTCCCGTCGCCGCGCTGTCGGTCGGTGCGGATGGTGCCTCCCGACTCCAGGTCCAGGCGTCCGACAAGTCCACCCACTTCGTCAACGTCACGCCCGGCCTGACGGCCAACGGCCTGGTCGCCGTCACCGCCACCACCGCCAGCGAACTGCATTCGGGCGACCTGGTCGTCGTGGGCAGCGACAGCGGGTTGGTTCGGGCCACCAGCGCCACGACGTTCGACACCTCGGCAACGACTTCGTCGTCGGCAACAACGACCACGACGTCCGCCGCCACTACCGCGACCACCCGCACGGGGGCCTGAGCGATGCGATCCACACGTCTCGGACGGCTCCGCCGGCTGCTGTCGGCGGCCGCCATGGTGACCGTCATCGGGGTTGTAGCCGGCTCCTGCGGCGGCGGTGAGTCGAGCCAGCCCATCGAGGACCAGCTCGGGCTCGACCAGGAAGGCATTCTCGCTCGACAGGTGCGCCTCGAGACCCTCATCCGTGACTGTATGAAGGCGCAGGGGTGGGACTACGTGCCCGTCGATCCGGTCGCGGTCCGCACGGGTCTGACAGGGCAGTCGGGCTTCAGCGAGGACGACTTCGAGAAGCAGTTCGGCTACGGGATCACCACGCTTTACGAGCAGCAAAAGAACGCTCCGGCCGATCCGAACACGGCAATCCGGACCAAGCTGAGCCCCACCGAGCAGGCCGCCTACACCCGTGCGCTCTACGGCGAGTTCTCCGACGCCACCTTCGCGGCGGCCGTTGACACCGGGGACTACAGCCGTCTGGGCGGCTGCACCAAGACGGCGACCGAGGCGGTCTTCGGCGGTCCGGAGGTGCTGTCGTCACTGGTGGCCAAGCTCGATGAGCTCGACCAGCGCATCCTGGCCGACCCCCGGATGCAGAAGGCCGTGGCGAAGTGGTCGGACTGCATGCGGGGCGCCGGCTACGACGGCCTGGCCGAGCCGGAGCAGGTCGACGGCGCCCTGCAGAAGCGGCTCGACGCCATCGTCGGGCCCTCCAACGATCGGAAGGCCGACTACGACAAGGCCTCGCTCGCCACCTTGCAGCACGACGAGGTGACGATGGTGGCCACCGACAAGTCCTGCGAGAAGAAGTACCTGCAGAGGGTGGAGGGCGATGTCCGGTCCCAGCAGGAGGCCGTCTTCCGCGAGCAGAACGCCAGCCTTCTCAGCAAGGTCGTCCGGCCTTGACCCGGCCACAGATCGACATGCGTCCGATCGGGCGCCATGCCCCCGTGGCGCCCCCGGTCATCGAGCTGCGCGGCATCTGGCGCGAGTTCGGCTCGGACCCACCGGTGGTGGCCCTCCGGGACGTCGACCTCCAGGTCCTACCAGGTGAGTGGCTCGCGATCCTGGGGCCGTCGGGATCCGGCAAATCGACGCTGCTCAACATCATCGGTCTCCTGGACCGTCCCGACCGGGGGGCCTACCTGCTCGAAGGCGAAGACGTCTCCAGCCTGGGTGACCTCGCCCGGGCCGCCGTGCGGGGCCAGCGCATCGGCTTCGTGTTCCAGGCGTTCCATCTGCTTCCGCACCGCAGCGTGCTCGAGAACGTCATGCTCGCCGAGCTGTACACGGGCCAACCTCGCCATGGCCGGCGCGAACGGGCGATGACCGCACTCGAGCACGTCGACCTGGTCGACCGGGCCGGATTCCTGCCGACGCGGCTCTCCGGCGGACAGCAGCAACGGGCCGCCATCGCCCGCGCGCTCATGGGCGAGCCGAGCCTGCTGCTCTGCGACGAACCAACAGGGAATCTCGACACGCACAGCGCCGAGGGCGTGCTCGACGTCTTCAGCGGGTTGTCGCGCCAGGGCATGACGCTGGTGGTGATCACGCACAACACCGAAGTGGCGGCGCGGGCCACGAGCGTGGCTCACATCGTCGACGGCGAATTGTCGATGCTGCCCAAGCCACCGGCGCCACAGCAGCGGGCGGCGGACGTGATGCCCATGCGATTCGGTCACGAACGGGGACTGGACCATGAGCACCTCTGACCAGGCGACCACCAGCTCACGACGCAGCAACCCGCCGCGTCCTCGGCTACGTCCGCGGGACCTGCTGGCGGACTGCCTGTCCAGCCTGTCCGCCAGACCGACCCGAGGCGCGCTCACCGTGCTGGGCACCGTCATCGGCGTGGCCGCGCTGGTCGCCACGCTGGGGCTTTCGAAGACCGCCGGGAACCAGATCGTCGGCCGTTTCGACGAGCTGGCGGCCACTGACGTCAACGTCAGCTCGAAGACCGGTCGGGCGGGCCTGGCCGCGGTGTCCCTCCCCTGGGACTCCGAGCAGCGCATCGGGCGTCTCAACGGCGTCAGCGCAGTCGGCACCCTGAGCGATGTCGACGTGAAGGGCCAACTGGTCCGAGCGGTGCCACTCAACGATCCCCAGGGCCAAACGGAGTTCCAGCTGCCGGTGAAGGCAGCGTCACCAGGGCTCTACGCCGCGGTACGGGCCACGCTCTCGGCCGGCAGGTTGCCCGACCAGGGTCATTCCGACCGGGCCGATCGGGTGGTCGTGATCGGCAGCAACGCGGCCGAACGCCTCCACATCAACCGAGTGGACAACCAGCCGGCGATCTACATCGGCGAGCGGCTCTACGTGGTCATCGGCATCCTCGCCGACGTCCAGCGTCAGCCCGCGCTGCTCGGAGCGCTCATCATCCCCGAAGGCACCGCCCGGCGGGAGTTCGGGCTCACCTCCCCGGGCTCCGCGCAGATCGAGACCCGCATCGGAGCGGCCACACTCATCGCCAATCAGGCTCCCGTGGCGCTCCTGCCCAACGACCCGACGCTGTTGCGGGTGACCGCACCGCCCGAGCCGCGCAAGGTGCGCAGCGCCGTGCAGAGCGACCTCAACATCCTCTTCCTCCTCCTGGGCGGTGTGTCGCTGCTGGTGGGGGCCATCGGGATCGCCAACGTCACCCTTGTGTCCGTGCTCGAGCGGGTAGGTGAGATCGGTCTGCGCCGGGCGCTGGGCGCGGCCCGACGCCACATCGCCTTCCAGTTCCTGGTCGAGAGCACGACGCTGGGCTTGGCCGGGGGTGTGCTCGGCGCCGCGCTGGGCACGCTGGTCGTGGTCATCGCGTCGGCCGCCCACACGTGGACGCCCGTCCTCGAGCCCTGGGTGCCGTTCGCAGCACCGCTGGTCGGCGGGGTCATCGGCCTGGTCTCGGGCACGTATCCGTCGGTTCGGGCAGCCATGCTGGAGCCGGTCGAGGCGTTGCGAACCGCGCTCTGAGCTCCCCCCATCAGCGAGATGAGGTCACCGCCGTCGCCAGGGTCACCCGAAAGCGAGCCCCCGGTCGGTAGTCCGTGTCGATGCCGATGGAGCCACCATGGCGCTCGACGATGTCTCGGGCGATGGCCAGGCCGAGGCCCGCTCCGCCGTCGCGTTCGCTCCGGGCATCGTCCATGCGAGTGAAGCGATCGAAGACACGGTCCTGCTGTTCGACGGGAATGCCGTTGCCGTCGTCCGCCACGGTCAGCACCGCCGCGCCGTCATGCTCAGCCAAGGTGAAGACGACGGTCGAGGTCGCGTGTCGGGCCGCGTTCTCCGCCAGATTGCGCACCAACATGGTCAGCTGACCCGGGTCGCCCTGGACCTGGGCCGCCGATACGGCGGAGATGTTGACCGCGACCCTGCCGTCGGCCCGTAGACGCCGGGCCTGGCGCACCACGATGTCGTCGAGGTCGACAGCCTCCCGTCCACCCCGCACCACGCCGGCATCGCTGCGGGCCAGCAGCAAGAGGTCGTCGACGATCCGCTGGAGCTCCATCGTCTCCTCCAGCACACTGCGATGGGTGGCCTCCAGGTCGGCGGATTCGATCCGGGCGAGATCGACCTCCAACTCCGAGCGCATGCGAGTGAGGGGACTGCGTAGCTCGTGCGATGCGTCTGCAACGAAGCGCTGCTGGCGTGTAGTGGCGTCTTCGAGACGGTCCAGCATCTCGTTCATGGTGCGGCCCAGCCGGGCGATCTCGTCGTTGCGGCCGGAGGGAGAGATCCGCCGGTTCAGCAGGGACGCCGAGATGTCGGCCACCTCGGCCCTGATGGATTCCACCGGACCGAGTGCCCGACCGACCAACCACCACACGAGCACCGCCAGCAGCAGGGTCACGACCGGAACGGCCACCGCGAGCGACGTCCCGAGGATCGACGTGCTGTCCTCGACGTCATCGAGGCGGGCGGCGACATGAATGACCAGTGGCCCGGTGGCGGTGTTGATTCCCCGCGAGAGCAGCAGATAACGCCGTTGGCCCACCGATCGCAAACCACCCACCGTCCGAATGCGGTCATTCGAACCGGCCGGTGCATCGGCCAAGGCCGCTTCATTCGCCAACACCGCGCTCGCGGCCAGTACGAAGCCGTCCTTTCGCACAATCTGCGCCAACGTGTCGACGTCGTCCCGGCTCGGCAGGACCGGTGGTGGCGAACGGTCCTGGCTCAAGAGGGTCAGGTCATCGGCGCGCTGCCGAAGACTGTCGTCCAGACTCTCCATGAGTTTCTGCCGTTGGACGCTCACGACGAGCACAGCTGTGGCCACCAGCACCAGCGCCGTCGCCAATGTGGCGGCCGCCGTGATGCGAAAACGCAGCATGCCGGCGAACGCACGCCCACGCCTCAGCCGATCAGCCGCCATCAGCGGCCAATCGGTACCCGGCACCCCGGATGGTCTCCAGAGAATGGCGCCCGTACGGCTCGTCGATCTTCCGGCGCAGACGACTGATGTAGACCTCGACGATGTTCGGATCTCCGTCGAAGTCGTGCTCCCAGACACCGCCCAAAATGCCACTCTTCGACAGGATCTGGCCTGCCCGACGCACCATGAACTCGAGGACATCAAACTCGCGCGCTGTCAGTGTTATCTCGGCATCACCCCGCCAGACACGATGCAGAGCGGGATCGATGCGTAGATCACCCACTGCCGCAGGAGACGGATGACGAGCGACGCCACGGCGAACCAAGGCCCGAATTCGAGCCACAAGCACCGCGAACGAGAAAGGCTTACGGAGGTAGTCATCAGCGCCCGTATCCAGGGCCTCCGCCTCGTCCAGATGGCCGTCTTTGGCGGTGAGCATGAGGATCGGCGTCCAATTGCCGGACGCTCGTAGCCGGCGGCAGATCTCGAAGCCATTGTGCCCGGGCAGCATGATGTCGAGGAGGACGAGATCGTACGACCCCTCGGTAGCCATCCACAGCCCATCGGTGCCGTTGTAGGCGATGTCGACTCTGAAACCCTCAGGCTCGAGTCCCCGTTTGAGCGTTGAAGCGATCTTGACGTCGTCCTCGACAAGCAGGAGCTTCATGGACCAACCAACCGGGGACGATCGTGGTTTCCGCAATCGAATGAGATCGACGTCGCGCCACACATGGTACTCGTGGCGACGCGCCCCACCTCGGAGTAGGTTCGCGCCGACGCAAGCGCCGTCAGCTGGCGCTCATCCGGCCGGCGGACGACGGATTGGACCCGGGGGGTGTGTGCCATGGGGCTCGGATCGAACCGCATCGAGTACGAGGCCTTGCAAGGCTGGGAGCAACTCCCGGAGGGCTGGTCCTTCGTCGAAGTCGCCGGTGTGGCGACCGACTCGGAGGACCGGGTGTATGTCTTCAGCCGGGGTGACCATCCCGTCCTGGTCTTCGACCGCGACGGTCGGTTTCTCAACGCCTGGGGCGAAGGCATCTTCACCAATGCCCACGGCATTTGCATCGGCCCTGACGACACGGTCTACTGCGCCGACAACATGGACCACACATTGCGCATCTTCCGCACCGACGGCACCTTGTTGCAGACTCTCGGAACGGCCGGTACACCGTCCGATACCGGGTTTGTCGCCTGGACCAACCCGGTCGAGCGGGCGGCCGGACCGTTCAACATGCTGACGAATGCCGCGCCCGGACCGGATGGACGTCTCTACGTCTCCGACGGTTATGGTAACGCCGCCATACACGTTTTCGATCGCCAGGGAGAGCACCTCTTCTCGTGGGGAGAACCCGGCTCCGGTCCGGGCCAATTCCGCCTCCCCCACGGCATCGCCGTAGACCGCAATGGCCGAGTGTATGTCGCTGATCGAGAGAACTCACGAATCCAGATCTTTACCTCCGAAGGCAGCTTCATCGACGAATGGCGCCACGTTCTTCGGCCGGATGACATCTTCATCGACGCCGAGGAGAATCTCTATGTTGCAGAATTGGGCTTCCGTGCCGGCCGGATGCGTCGTTCGATGATGGCCGCGATACCGGAGCACGAGCCGCACGCCCGCGTGTCGGTGCTCACACTCGATGGCGAGGTCCAAACCACCTTTGGTGGCGATCAGCCCTGTGCGCCGGGCAGCTTCTTCGCGCCGCATGGGATATGGGCCGACTCGCGCGGCGATCTCTACGTCGGCGAAGTGGGGATGTCCGCGGGCGGTCGTGCCGGTCTGATCCCGCTCGATTGTCACTCGCTGCAGAAGTTCGTCCGGGTGCGAGCCGGCGTAACGGACTGAAAGGACCTCGAGGAGCTGCGCGGACAGGACCTTCTCGATGCAGTCCCTCCCTGCTTTGCCGCGGGGTCACCGCACCGACTGGACCTATGCGAGTTGAGTCGGAGGGACGACACATTGGACATCTTTGAAGCGTTTGACGTCGCGCATGATGAATTCGAGCGGGTCCTACGCCGGGTGGGTGAGGATCAGTGGACCTTGCCGACCCCGTGCACCGAATGGAACGTCTATGAGGTGGCAAACCATGTCGTCGGCGCGGGGCAATACTTCATGGCGTTGCTCAATGGCGCAGCAAAGGAAGAGGCGTTGAAGGTACTTCTCACTGCCGACCTCTTGATGCCCGATCCTGTCACCGCGTTTGTCACCCAGAGGCCGATGCTGCGGGCTTCCTTCAGCGCCCCGGGCGCCCTCGACGTGGTCGGGCACCATGTCATCGCGGATATGACCGGCGACCAACTGCTGCGAGGATGCGTGTCCGAGACCACGGTGCACACCTGGGACATCGCCCGAGCCACGGGGGCAAACGAGAACCTCGATCCGCAACTCGTCGATGACGTCCTCGAGATCTTCGAGGTACTCGCTCCGCTGTTCGTGGCCAACGGCTTCGCCGCGCCGAGCGTCGGCGTCAGCCCTGGTGCCTCAGCCCAACACCGGCTGCTGGCACTGTCCGGACGACAGCCCTGAGCGGCCGGCTGAGGCCGGTGGGGCTAGCGCGGAAGCGCGCTGGGAACCATCACCCAGTGACGCTGGAGGAAACCGGTGACGCTGGAGGAAAGAAGCCCCCCTCCCCCACCTCCAGCCGAATGAAGGAGGATCCGCCGTGACCAATGATCGGGCCACTGCCGATGACGATGTGATCGCCGAGATCGTCAAGGACCACCAAGAGATCAAGCGTCTCTTCAGCGAGGTGGAGCAGTCGAACGGCGGCAGCAAGCGCGACGCCTTCAACCGGCTACTCACCAAGTTGGCCGTTCACGAGACCGCCGAAGAAGAGGTGGTCCATCCGGCGGTGCGCTCTGCGGCCAGAGACGTCGTCGAGCAGCGACTTTCGGAGGAGGACAAGGGCAAGAAGCTGCTCCACGAACTCGAGGAGATGGGCGTCGACGACCCGCGCTTCGCGGCGGCCTTCCAGACCCTGGAACAGGAGGTGCTCCGTCACGCAAGCAACGAGGAGCGGGACGAGCATCCGGTGTTGCGCAGCACGGTCGACCAGGACAAGCTGCGGTCGATGGCCAAGGTGTATCGCGCAGCTGAGGCGACCGCGCCGACGCATCCGCACCCGAACAGCCCGGAATCGGCAATCGGCAACATGGTCGTGGGGCCGGTGGTAGCGGTCATCGACCGTGCCCGCGATGCCATTCGCCGCATGCGGGAGTCGGACAAGGACGAACGCTGAGGAGACGGCGGTACTTCACCATGCGCCCGCTGATCGAGCCAGTCCCGGCTGTGAAGCCGCTTTAGGCGTCGCCCCGTCTCCGCAACATCTTCTCGATCTCGGCCACGTGCAGCTGTTCGCTGCGGATCATCTGCCGAGCCAGTTCCTCGAGCGATACGTCCCGGCCCTCGACGAGGGACAAGAGTTGCTGGTAGCGCGTGATGCCCCGTCGTTCGTGGAAGAGCATCTCCTGCATCATCTCGTCGACGGTGTCGTGATGAACACCGACAAGCTCACCGATGCCCAATGACACTCGTTCGCCGAAGTTGGTGACCTCCTCGCCGAGCGTCGCCGCGTGGCAAAGAGATTCGTTCGCTTGGTCTCGCATCCATTGGATGATGGGTATACGAGCGTGGCCAAAGACCATCAACGAGTACTGCGTGTAGCGCACAGCCCCGGCCAACTCCAGCTCGACGAGGTCGTTGAGGACGGCCACGACGGCTTGCGTATCGAGATCCACGGGTGACCTCCCTCTCCCGAGGTGGAGGCAACCCTACCCGATTGCCATCGGCGACCGCCTGGCCGTTGGCCCGTTCGTCAAGCGCGTCAAGTTGGCGGTTTGGGCGCCACCGAATTGGGTAGCTTCCCGGGTGCCTCCGCCGCCCCCGGCCGCCCCGTCGGGTCAATCACCCCTGCTCACCGACGAGACAGCGCGGCTGGCGGCCGTTCGCCGCTACGACATCCTGGACACGCCACCCGATGGCGCATTCGACCGGATCACCGGCCTGGCCGCCAGGTTGTTCGGGGTGCCCATCGCCATCGTCAGCGTGGTCGACACCGATCGGAT